>ONIF01000307.1 GCA_900317795.1 uncultured Eubacteriales bacterium
CTCACCACAGCCATCGAACATTCCGCTCATAACCAATACACTGCTTGTATCAAAGCTACTAACATCAAGTGATGCCAATTTGCTACATGACAAGAACATTCGATTCATATTTTTTACATTTCTTGTATCAAAGTTGCTCAAATCAAGTGTTGTCAATCCACTACAGAAACTGAACATAGAGTCCATATCTTCTACATTGCTTGTATCAAACTTGCTCAAATCAAGTTGTTTCAATGCCTTGCAGTTACAGAACATATAACTCATATCAGCTACACTGCTTGTATCAAACTTGTCCAAATCAAGTGATGTCAGTGCATTACAGCCACAGAACATACAACGCATATCTTCTACACTGCTTGTATCTAAACCTCTCAAATCAAGTGATGTAAGTGCTGTGCAGTTATAGAACATTGAGTTCATATCAGTTACATCGTTTGTATTCGCGTATTCAAGATTGATGGATGTAGCATTGCAGAAATTACTAAACAAAGACGATGAA
Source organism: uncultured Eubacteriales bacterium (assembly GCA_900317795.1). GTDB lineage: Bacteria > Bacillota > Clostridia > Oscillospirales > Acutalibacteraceae > UBA1213. Next base: position 500 of record ONIF01000307.1, read on the forward strand.
TCCTCCGGCAATACAGCACCGACTTCCGCAACAACATATAATGCCGTCTTGATGTATTGCTGAACATCGTTTTTATCTACATTACCACGTAAATGAAGTGTACTTGTGCTTTCGTCAAAATAGCAGGTGTTATCGTCTAAATTTTTTGTTGCCGTAACGGTTATATCGGAATCGGCTACGGTTACGGTATATATGCCGTTTTCATCTGCCGTCAGGGTGGTTTCACCGACTTTGACATCACCGAATGCTGTATATCCGTCCATCACTTTGAAAGTGATAACTTCATCTTTATAAGCCTTGCCGTCACCGTCAACGATACCGCTTACTATCTCCATACTCTGTGGGAGAGTGACAGTATATTTAGCCTTTTCTTTCCAGTGTGCCGTGACGGTGATGGTCTGCATATCATATTCACTCCATAAAGTCGGAGCGGTGAAGTAATCGTCGGGTTGTTTTTGTGCTTCGGGTTCGCATTCTGCTATCCAATAATCAAATTCATAGCCGTAAGGTGCAGTAAATGCACATTCGGGCAGATAATAACGGCAATCGCTATATCCGTTTGTCGCAATATCATTTGGCATAGTGCCTGTACCACCGTTAGCATCAAACACAATGGTATGATAAAGTTTCACTAATTCAAATTCAAATGTTTTTGTACCGCCCCAGTCGCCACAACCGGTAACGATCGCATGATAAGTCTGACCGACTTCATATTCTCCGAGAGCAAGTTCTTCCGCAATGCTGATATTGTAATCTTCATAGTATTCGAGCTTGGTATCGCCGTTCCATATCTCGACATTCTCTGCAAGAGGACCGTCCACACCATAACCTGTTTCATATGATTCAAATTTTCCTTTTATCTCGCAGTCTGCAATATCGAAAGGTGTAATACGGAAAGTTTCTGTAGTAGTGCCGTAATAATCGCCTTTACCGGTGACTAATACAACCGCCTCAACCATGCTGTCGGGACTGCCTGTATTGTTTAAAATCTCAAGGGTATAGTCTGTACCCTCTGTCAAAACTGTATCGCCGTTTGTAACGGTTACAGTCGGTGTCACGATGGGATTAGACGAATTATAGAGATAAGCCGACTCGTCATATGAAGTACGGTCATCAAGCGTTATAGTGGAAAAAGAAATATCCTTTTTGACATTGGAAACGGTTATCCATACTTCTTTTTCGGGCATTGTGAAAGTATATGTTTCCGCATTGTATGCAACGGAATTTCCGTTCGCATCTATAACGCTGAAAGTGTAAGTAACCGTCGGATTCGTTACATTTATTCTTACATTGTCATTTTTATGTGCCCAATAAGGATTATTGGGACTGCCCTCAATAACGCAGCTGAATAAGCTTGGATCATAGTTGATTCTGTATCTCCTGTGCCACTGTGCATAGAGGGTTATTACTGCATCGTTCTCTGTCGTCAGGTTCCGGACTTGCTGTTTATCGGTGTAAACGACATCACCATCGGGAGAAGTCGCCCAACCTAAAAATTCAGCTGTCGTGAAGATAAAGGCATTCGCTGAAATTTCTTTGAGAGCCTCATCATAGGTGAACACTTGGTCGGACATTTCGCCGTAAGCAAGGTCGCTGTTTGCGTCAAAGTGTATGGTGTAGGTATTCGCCGCCCACTTTGCATAGAGAGTTATCTCTTTGTTATCTTCTGTCGTCATGTTCAGAATCGGCTGTTCATCGGTGTAAACAGCATTGCCGTTTGGAGAAGTCGCCCAGCCTGCAAAATGATAGCCTGTCGGAGCGGTAAAGCCGTTTGCAGTGAGTGTCTGTTCAGTGTTACAAGTGAAATTCTGGTCAGCCATTGTGCCTGTGGCATTGTCATTGTTCTTGTCGAATTTCACCGTATAATGATTAACAGACCAGTTTGCAGTATAAGTTCTGTTGCCTGCCGAGCAGTCGGAAATGACAACATTCTGTGAAGTACCGGCAATATCCGTACCTGTCCAGCCTGTAAAGGTACAGCCTGTACGAGTGGGATTGTTCAGGGTAATGGGCAGGTTTTCGGCGGTATAGCTTGTGGGATTGGCAGCCGTTCCGCCGTTGAGTTCATAGCCGATAGAATAAGTATTCGCTGTCCACTTGGCGTAGAACGATTTATCGCCGTAGCTGGAAGTACTGATTTTTGTGTACTTTAATTCGTTGCCATATTGGTCTCTGACAAACCAGCCCTTGAAAGTATAGTAATCTCTCGTGATTTCCGGAAGTACGGCACCATAGGTATATGTGTATTGTGTCAGTTCTTCTCCGACGATCGTACCGCCGTTTTTATTCAGAGTTACACTGTATGTGCAGGGAATCCATTTTGCATACAGCTTTACT
>ONIF01000057.1 GCA_900317795.1 uncultured Eubacteriales bacterium
TCTGCTTATATTCTTCGATTATGTCACTGAAAAATCCAAAGTCACCGCTTGCAATCGAAAGTGCATACCATGCATCTATATTTCTCGCAATAAAGCTCTTATATCCCGTTATATTCGATATACTTCCATAGCTCTCATAAAGTTCCAGTTCATTTTTGAAATCCTTGTAGTAATGAGTTGTACGCTGACGGCTCAATCTTACACACGCATCAAAATATTCAAATGACTGATGTTCGGAAACATCTCTTTCATTCTTATATGAAGCATAATTTTTGATGAGGTTGACGGAACGGAAATTGTGATTATGTATATTATCACTGAATATCTGCTGTACCCTGTACTTAAAGTCGGGCAGTTTCATTTCCGTATGGGCTTTTATCCTTGCAAATATGTTAAATTCGGGCAAATCACTGAATGTAGCCGAAATGTCGGGTATATAATTATCATCAAGAAGTACATGACCGCTTTTGAGAAAATCTATATACATATATTTCTTTTCGGCTTTTTCATAAGTGCCTTCCATTTTCGCAAGAAGTTCGGCAGCTGCAATACCGATACTGTGAATGCCCCAATCAAAGTTTTCTTCAAGGCTCTGTTCGCTGAGTTCGATAAGATTTTCAAGATTATCTATGATATAATCACGATAGCCCTCATATATCTGTGTATAATACTTGTTACTGATTACCTCGACACTCTCCGAAACGGCTGACCATCTGCATACACAATCTATCACCCTTTTCAGCATGACAACAATATTATTTCTCTTGCCGCCTTTGAGATTGTCATAAGGTCTATTAAGATGTCTGTTTTCCGAAAGAATGATTTCTCTTGACTCGTCCCACTTTTCATCTATAAATCTGTCTATTTTCTTTATATCCGTATTTTCGACGCTGAATTCCTCATCATTTCTCATGAACATCTCCGAAACAGACTTTTTTATCTTTGCAGACTTGGAAACGTCATTTTGACAAACAGCGTCAAGTGCCTGTTTAAGAATGCTGCTTTCATCATGGAAAATCAATTCCCTTGCACGTCTTACTCTGCCCTGACTTTCAACCGCTTTCACTCTACGGCTGATATACTCCGAACATTCATTCGCATCTTTTATAACCGACTCTGCCTCTGCATTCTTGATGTTATAATCCGCAAACATATCAATGCAGTATGCGGTTTTCTCCCTGAACTCATTGAAAACTTTTGCAAGTGCAACTACGGGGGCTGTATAGTCGCTGTGTTCCGCCCTCTCAAATTCATCTGTAAGCCTTTCCGCTTCAAACGACTGCATCTGACTGTTTCCGAAAGTTTCCCTGAGAAGTGCCGCCCCGAAAAGATTGGTGCTGTACTCGGGCATGGAATATTGACAGCTGACAAAATCACCTATCAGTTTATCCGCATTCTGTTCATGTGCAAATCCGTAGGCGGAATAGGCAGAGTTGACAAGCCTGCTTGCCGATATTAAAGAATTTGACATGGGCATATCCGAACAATCCGATACTTTTTCACTGATACTGTTTTCACATATTTCAGCGGCTGCCGCTAAATATGTTATCGTACAGTAAAGCTGTTCGGGCTTGAACGAAAATGCAGTATTGATAATCTCCCTGTCACTCTTGATGAGATTGTCAAACGCACTTTCATCAATGTAATCAACCGTTTCTATTTCTTCCTCTTTTGCCTCGTCTTCATTTACACTTTCGGTTTCTTCGTCAGACGGCTCCGTCACGCTTTCTTCAAAGTCCGTTTCACCTTCAACGGATATTTTATTCTGTTCCCTGCCAAGCATTTCCAATTTTCTTTTCAATTCGGGCTTTTTGGCATTGTCGCCCGATGTATCATAAAAATATTTCGCCTGCTGATAGTCCCCAAGCTCTATATACATCTCCGATATTTCAACATAGCTGACATCTCTTATGGTGGATTTTTTGCTGTACATCTTATTTTTCTCCACAAATTTCTCCATGTCAAGATATATATTGATAGCCTGTTTCAAATCGCCTTTTCTCCTGTAAGCACCTGCTTTCATGACCATGTGATGAAACCTCTGGTTATCATCTTTGAAAATATTCTTTTCTTCCATTCTGGTTATCACATCTATGCATTTCTGCCACTGCTCAAACCTTGTATATATCTGTATAAGAAGCAGTCCCCATCTTCATGGTGAAATTCAGCTTATCATCATATTCATCAATGATTTTGAGAACGTCGTCTTTATAGTCGTCACACCTTTCACTGTTCTGATTAAGCATGGCAAGACAGCAGTTTATGCACCCTGCAAACCCCTCATCAGACTTATCTTCCTCTATCAGCTTTTTATATATCTCAAAAGCTTCTTCATATTTCTTCTCACTGAATTTCCTGTTTGCATCGGTGACAGTCAATTTTGTATCGGCAGTAACTTCAATAGACGGCTTTGCAGGAAATTTCGCTTTGACAATGCCTTTTATATTAGTCGCTTTCAGCTTTGACGATGAAAACTCCGCTGTAAAAGATACATCTATTGAAAGCTTTTCGGCTCTCGGACTTTTTTTGATGATATTCTTTACCAATTTATCCGTTTTATCATCTGTAATTTCCTTGAAATCAAACTCGTATGCCGAACCGCTGTTTCCTATAATCTGTCCCGTTTCCCTGAACGCATTCAGACTTACAATTTTTCCCTCCGTGTCAAAAACCATTTCGGGCTGTACGACAGCAACAGGCTTTGTTTCTTTCTTTACAGCCTTTTGTACGGGTATCTGAGATTTTTTCGCAGACATCTGCAATATATCGGAAAGAACTTTATCCGAAGAATATTTCTCCTTTACGGCACTGACGGACTTTTTCACGGAATTTTCATCAAATGCCGCTTTTGCCTTTTCAGCGACCTGCCTCAATACTTCATAAGCATAAGCTTTTCTCAAATTATCCTTTGCATTCTCAAAGATAAACTCTATTCCCGAAATATCCTTACACTTTACACAGCACTCCCTTAAACAAGCTGCTGCTTCTTCAAGAAATTTTTCCGTTTCACTGTATAGTATATACAGCACGGAAAAAGCTGCCGCAAACTGATATGAATTTTCATCTCCATCTCTGTATGCACCTTCATAAGCCGAAAGATAGGCATTTCTCAGTTCATCGCCGTAATAGAAATATTCAGCCGAAATCCTGAAATTTTCAAGAAGTGCCGCACCGTATGCCGCAAAAATATATGCTTTCCTAAAATCATTTATCCTGTCGCTTTCGGCAAGCTTTATGAGATTTGCCACCGTAATTTGTGTATTCCCCTTGTCCGAGTCATACTTCCCATATTCATTCAATACGGCTTCATAAGTTGATTTCAAAACAGCACTGTCACTTTCATCAAGCTTTCCGAGTGCCTCCGCAAAATCCTCCTCCGATACATAAAAATTAAGCTTTTTGCTTGAAACAAACGGCTGCGTTTTCGGAAATGCAGATATGTCAATATCTTTCTCCGCAGGCACTTCCTTACTGCTGTCCTCTTTCAAATCAGCAATATTTTGTATTTCCGCCTTTCCGTGGGATACCAGAGATACACTGTCTATACAGCTGTATTTCACTACCGCATTCATGACTACTTGCAGGGCTATTGCACCCTCTCCGTCATTTTCTGTAACCACGCCTTCCATTATCTGTCCATTGGTTTGAGTAATTCTGACTTGGTCACCCTTATTCAGTTTCGTTAAAAATTCACTGAAAATTCCCATGGTCATACCTCCATAATAAAATTTTTTTATATCCATTCACAAATGAATATTATTATAATTCTACCATAATTCTTTTCAAAAATCAATGTTTTTTCGACAAAATGCTATATAAAAGCATTTTTACACTAAAAACATTTTTCATTTATATACAGAAATTTTGTTGCTATTATTTTTATTTTGTGCTAAAATGGTTTAGTATGAAATTATTTATTTTGGAGGTCAAAAATTATGCTTTTGAACGGTTCAGAAATTATTGCTGAATGTCTTTTGGAGCAAGGTGTTGATACTGTATTTGGCTATCCCGGCGGTGCAGTGCTGAATATATATGACGCTCTCTACAAGTACAGCGATAAAATAACTCACATTCTCTCATCTCACGAACAGGGTGCTTCCCATGCCGCTGACGGCTATGCACGTACCACAGGCAAATGTGGTGTTGTCATCGCCACATCAGGTCCGGGGGCTACCAACCTTGTCACAGGTATTGCAACGGCTTATATGGATTCCATTCCCATGGTCGCAATCACAGGCAACGTCACCAATGACCTGCTTGCACGTGACAGCTTTCAGGAAGTCGATATCTGCGGTATCACCCTCCCCATTACCAAACACAACTTTATTGTAAAAGACGTGAAAGACCTTGCCAACGTCATCAGAAAGGCTTTTAAAATCGCCATGTCGGGCAGAAAAGGTCCTGTTTTGATAGATATTCCAAAAGACGTTACAGGTGCTAAATGTGAATATGAAAAAGTCGAGCCCGAGAAAATCGTAAATGAACTCATTTCCGAACAGGCTGACTTCAATATTGCCGCTGATATTATCAAAAATTCCAAAAGACCTATGATATACATGGGCGGCGGTGTCGTAAGTGCAGACGCTGAAAAAGAATTACTTGAGTTTGCCGAAAAAATAGACTGTCCGATTGCAAGTTCCGTAATGGGCTTGGGCGGTTTCCCGTCATCTCACAGGCTTTTCATGGGTACAATCGGTATGCATGGCGGCTATGAAACAGGCAAAGCAACCGATAATTGTGACTTGATTATTGCAGTCGGTGCAAGATTTTCAGACCGTGTGGCAGGCGACAGAGAAAAATTCGGTAAAAATGCCGCTATCATTCAGCTTGACATTGACAAGGCGGAGATAAATAAAAATGTCAAAATAGATTGCTGTGTATTGGGCGACTTGAAAGATACTCTCAAAAAGCTTTCCGATACGGTGGAAGAAATCAAGCATGATGAATGGGTTGCACAAGTAGAGGAATGGGGTAAAAATTCCTCTGTTACAGAAACACCTAAATCCGATATATATGCACACCCGTACCATATCATTGAAGAAGTCAGAAATCTCACAAGTGATGATGATATCATTGTCACAGACGTTGGACAACATCAGATGTGGGTTTCTCAGAAATACAGATTTGAAAAGCCTCGTACATGGTGTACATCTGGCGGACTTGGCACAATGGGTTATGGCATGGGTGCAGCTATCGGCTCATCTGTTGCAAATCCCGATAAAAGAGTAGTTCTCTTTACGGGTGACGGCAGTTTCCACATGAATTTGAACGAATTGGCAACTGTGCGTTCTTATAACCTGCCTATTGTCATAGTTGTACTTAATAACACCGTTCTCGGCATGGTAAGACAATGGCAGAAATTATTCTATGGAAGAAGATTTTCACAGACAGACCCCCACAGAAAAACCGATTTTGCGGCAGTTGCAGAGGGCTTTGGCATAAAAGGCATGGTCATTCACAATGATGACGAAGTTGCAGACGTTTTAGCAAAGGCTTTTGCACTCAATGAGCCTGTTGTGATAGACTGCAAAATCTCACCCGATGAAAACGTACTTCCCATGATACCGCCCGGAAAAACGGTTGACGAATTGATTACGGAAATGGAGTGATAAAAATGGAAAGCAAACATATTATAGGACTTTTGGTGCATAATCACCCGGGTGTACTTCTGAGGGTGACAAGCCTTATTTCAAGACGTGGATTTAATATAGACAGCCTTACCGTCAGCCCCGCAGGTATTGAGGGCTTTTCAAGAATGACTATCAGAATCAATGACGACAGTCAGGTTGACCAATTCATCAATCAGATGATGAAAATCGTTGACGTGAAAAAAGCAGAACTTCTCCCCGAAAACAATTCTGTTGCGTCTGAACTTGTTCTCGTGAAAGTAAGCTGCAACGAAACAAATAAAAATGATATTATTGCTGTAACATCTCTGTATCATGCGTCAGTCGTGAATATAGGCGAAAATTCATTGACATTCCGTGCGTCGGGCACTCCAAGTCAGTTGGATATGCTTATCAGAGAACTTTCTGTATATGGCATACTTGAAATGGCAAGAACAGGCATAGCCGCTCTTGAAACAGGCGACAAATGTTTATCTGAGGGATAATGGTGATAAAAAAACTTTTCGACAAAAGTGAAGTTACTTTTGCGATAGTGCTTATCGTTGTATATGTAGTCGGTTCAAGCCTTATGCAGAGAGTTTCCGCAATGATAGGCATTCAATTTCTTGCGGAAGCGGTCTTTAATTTGATTTTAAGTATAGTTCTGCTTGTGTTCATTTTTAAAAACAAGCTTGCCGAACATTTGGGACTGTGCAAGTCCGAAGTGAAAACCACCAAAATGCTTTTTTACATACCGCTTTTTCTCGTTGCATTTTCAAGCGTATTATCGGGCTTTGCACCTCAGTTTGATACAGTTCCGCTGATTGCAAGAACTTTTATGATGTTGTTCGTGGGATTTCTTGAAGAAATCATATTCCGTGGATTTCTTTTTAGGGGCATGGCAAAAGACGGTTTAAAATCCGCTGTGATAGTTTCAGCCTTGACATTCGGTATCGGTCATATTGTCAATCTCCTCAACGGCTATGACATCACAAAAAGCATTACTCAAATAGTTTTTGCGGTAGCTGTGGGATTTCTGCTTGTAATGATATTCATAAGAACAGGCAGTCTTATCGCCTGCATAGCATTCCATTCGCTGAATAATATCTGTACGGGGTTTTCTTCGGGCGAACTTCTCAAAAATGCCGTAGGCGAAAACAATGCCCAATGGGTGATACTGGGAGTATGTCTGGTCATAACCGCCCTGTACCTTGGCTACATAATGAAATTTATTCCTAAAAAGAATGCTTTGAAATAACAAAAAATGCTGACACATTTTAAAGTGTGTCAGCAAATTTTTTTGCTTATTTGAGAACTAAAACCGTACTGCCCGGCATGGTGATTTCCTGTCCCGAAACGGTGAATTCCGTTACATCATCGGTTTCATCACCGCCTGCACCTCCGCCTAAACCAAAAAAGTCATCTATTTCACTTGCAGAAGTTCCGCTGTCAACTGCCGCTTTCAGATAACCTCTTACTTCATTTATCTTGAAAGTATCTTCGGGAATGGTGATATTGGCAGACTTGCCCGAAAGGTTGAATATTACCATGACTTTTGAACCGTTGTATTCCGTGATATATGCGGAAGTTTCGGTTTTGCCCAAATCAACGGCTTTCAAAGTGCCTCTTGCAATTTCGGGATTTTGATTTCTCAAAGCAATCGCTTTTTTATAGAAATTCAAAAGGGAATTTTCATCTTCCTGCTGTTCCTCAACGGATTTTTCGGGCTTGCCGTCGGCATTTGCACCGGGAATTTTTTCAACATAGCCCGTTTTATCAGTTGATGACCAATACATACCTGTACGCTTTTCGGGGTCATTTTGTGAACCCGTCATTCCGATTTCCTCACCGTAGTAAATGAACGGGTCGCCCGGTGACATGAGATACAGTGACGCTGCAAGACGTTTATTTGTATCTTTTGGAATAAAGCCTGCACTTCTGCCTGTATCGTGGTTGGATATAAACGGGGTATCTATTGCATTGGGGTTGTTTCCTCTTATATCGTTCTGCCAGTTTTCGAGAAACTGCACAAAACCCCATGCATCTTTTCCGTTCACGGAGGAATTTACACGACCTGTTGCACCCTGCATATCAAAGTTGAAAAGGCTGTCCAAGCCCGATTTATAGAAATTTGATATTGTAAGAGAATCTTTCCAGCACTCTCCCACCATATAGACATCTTCTTTAACAGTCTTTGCATAGTCATACAGCCACTTCAAATCCTCAATGGAAGAATCATTATCGGAGAAGGTGTTTCCGCTTTCAAACCACCATACAGCGTCAAGCCTGAATCCATCTACACCTATATCTGTAAGCCAGTATTTGACAATATCTTGAATTTCCGCACGGAGATTTTCATTCTTCAAATTCAAGTCGGGCATATCACTGTCAAATTCACACTCATAATACCAATCATCAAAGCCTGCAGCGTGCCAGCCGCTTTTCTGATTGTCCTTGAGAAAATAATAATAATCCGCATAACCGTCGGTTTTGCCCTGTTTCAGTTCCTCAACGGCTTTTTTATACCATTCATGTGTACGTGAGGTATGATTTAAAACCAAATCTATAATCACATTGATATGCCTTTTATGAGCTTCTTCGACAAGTTTTTTCATATCGTCATTAGTGCCGTAAGCCTTGTCAACGGTCATATAGTCCGTCACGTTATACTTGTGATAGGAAGGTGACTGCATGATTGGCATAAGCCATATACCCTCTATGCCCAAATCATCTGTTGTGGAAGTATCACCGTCATTGAGATAATCAAGATGTTGTGTAATACCGTTCAAGTCACCTATGCCGTCACCGTCGGAGTCATAGAACGAGTATGGAAAAATCTCATAGAAAGTCCTGTACTTGTCGTTTGAGAAGTCGTATGAAACGGACTGAAAACCACCGTCATCGGGAACCTGCACGGAAACACCTGCCTGAGAAATTTCAGAGTTTTGAGGGCTTTCGGACTGCTGAGGGGTGGTACGGTATTCTCTGCCCTGACAGCCGCAAAGGCTTGAAAGCATAGCTGCCGCCATGAGAGCAGAAATAATTTTTTTCGTTTTCATAATATTTTCCTTTCAAAAAAAATTATGGGTGCAGGGAGCTTGCTCCCTGCCGAGGTCAAGGGCGAGCAGCCCTTGCGGGGTTTGGGGCAGAGCCCCAACATTAAAGAAAGCAAGGAGCTTTTTTGAGAAAGCGTCCTTGCTTTGCAGTTGAATTGAGAAAAATCAGCCTTTAACGGCACCGCCTGTAACGCCTGCAACATAGAAACGCTGCATAATAGTGAACAGAATGGTGATAGGAACGGCTATCAAAACAGCTCCTGCACAGAATACTGTAAACCATTCGTGCATGGTTTCGGGTTTGAGCATTTCATAAAGTCCCATTGCAACGGTGTATTTCTGGTCGTCACCTTTCATGAAGTAACTTACAAATACATAGTCTGCCCACGGTCCGAGGAATGTTGTCAGAGCCGTGTAAACGATAATGGGCTTTGAAAGCGGAAGAATGATAATCCAGAAAATCTGGTTTCTTGTAGCACCGTCAATTTTTGCCGCTTCGTCAAGGGAACGTGGTATCGTATCAAAGAAGCCTTTCGCTATCTGATAGCCAAGACCTGCACCCGACGAGTAAACGATAACAAGTGAGAAAAGCTGTTTGCCAAGACCGATGATTTCCATGATATTGTAAATAGCAGCCATTGACATGAAGCCCGGGAACATTCCGAGAATAAGACCGAAGTTCATAAGAGTTCTACGGCTCTTGAAACGAAGTCTTGAAAGTGCATAACTTACCATAAGAATGATAAGAGTAGAGATAAGGCATGAGAATACAGCAACGATAAATGTATTAGTAATCCATCTGCCATAGGGGAAAGGCATTCTGTCCATAGGAAGAACGATTATCGCACTGTTGGGGTCCATAGGGTCTTCAAGACCTGTCTGTCTGAACAGCTTGATATAGTTGTCAAAAGTCCATGTTTTCGGGAACATGGTAGCAAGGGATACACCCTTTTCACCGTTGAACGACTGTAAAACGAGCCATACAATCGGGAATATCCATATAAGTACCATAATGGAAAGAATGATATATACGGCGATATTGGCAATTTTTCTTTTTCTTCCATAGCCTGCCTGCATATTGCCGATATTTGCTTGTTTTGTTGTCATGAGAACTCCTCCTCATTCTTAGTAGCCTTTGACATATTGAAGGTAATGAGAGAACCCGTAGCACAAAGCACGAATACGATAATACCGATAACTGCCGCCAGCTTGTAATCCTGTTCATTTACAGTCAGCTTATACAGCCATGTAACGAGAAGGTCTGTTGAGCCTGCACCTGCGGAGTAGTCAACGGGTACAGGAGCACCGCCTGTAAGGAAGAAGATAACGTTGAAGTTGTTGATATTTCCAACGAAAGTAGAAATAAGATAAGGTGTCATAACGAAAGATATGTACGGGAGAGTAATCTTTGTAAACTGCTGAACAGCGTTTGCACCGTCTATTCTTGCACTCTCATAGAGGTCTTCGGGAATGTTCATCAAGATACCCGAAACGCTCAGCATAGTGTAAGGAATACCTATCCACATATTTACAACGATAACGGAAACTCTTGCCCAGCCCGTATCCGAGAGGAAACGAATGCTTGTGCCCATCATAGCGTTGATGATACCCTGATTGTCAAGGAGAAGACGCATTACAAGGAGAGTAACGAACTGAGGAACGGCTGATGTAATAACAAACATCGTTCTCCAGAATCCCTTGGCTTTGATGTCTTTTTTGTTGATAAGCAAAGCGAGAACGATACCCAGAATATAGTTTGAGAAAGTAGCGAAAACAGCCCATACGAGAGTCCAAAGAAGAACCTTACCGAACGTATAGGATTTTTCGGCACTGTCATGGAATACATCTGCAAAGTTCTGCAAGCCTATCCACCAGTAAAGCCTGTTGAAAGCATTGTGAGTCTTATCGTAGTTGGTGAACGCCATAAAGATAGTGAAGATAATCGGCAAAATATTGAATACCATCAAAAGAATAATCGGAATAGTAAGGAGAGTGATGTGATAACGTTCATCAAGGAAAGTTTTCATTTCTTCAACAAAGCTCAAAGGTCTGCCGCCCTCTTTGATCGTTTCCATTGTAGCGAAAGCACTCTTTGTATTAGCGATATAAATAGCAAAGAAAGCAATGCTTATCATAAGAGTAAGCGTGAAGAAAAGGAGGATTTTGTTAGAGTCATCTGCCGTATCGGCATTAGCAATTTTTTTCAATCCGAAAATAGGATCAATTTCATACTCTATCGGAATGTTACCTACAACACCGTCAACGAGTAAAGTAGGGTCATCGGGGTCAACCTGAACACCGAAAGAGTAGATTTTTGACACATAGGTCATACCAAAGTTTGCCATGAAAGTAAAGTAAGCGATTTCTGCCGCAAGGAAAAGAAGTCCTTTCATTATCTGCTTATGAGCCATGTTTCCCACACCCATAATGATATAGGAAAGTTTTGTCGGCATATCGCCCTGAGCAAATCTCAATCCATAGTGCTTGAAGCCGTTTCCTATGAAAAGAAAAACGCTCTTAAAGAAGTATCCTATATACAGCACAATCGTTTTGATTGCACCGGGGATACCAAAGAAGAATGACTTT
>ONIF01000308.1 GCA_900317795.1 uncultured Eubacteriales bacterium
GAAAGTTTCAGTTTTGCATTTTCATTTGCCGAACGAATATTATCCTCGTGTACTTTGAACACAACAACATTTATTACCATAAGCACTACGAATGAAACGAACAACACAAAATTATATTTTTCAACACCCATATAAGCACTCGATAAATCATAAATTTGAAATATTAAAATCATCGACAAAACGGGTACAATAAAAAGCCATGCACTTCTGGTTTTTTGACTTTCTTTTTCTGCAATCTGCTTTATCACCCTGCAAACAATGAACATAAGCAATTTGGAAATGGTGGACATCATCAATTCATTGATTTGTGTTCTGTTTTCCAAATAATTTTTATCCAAAAACGGACTTGTCAACAAAACTGCATAGAGTTCACAAAGTGTAAGCATACAGGTCGTTATACAGGAGTGAAGAATACTTGTAATGAAATGGCTTTCATAGCAAAAAATACTTATTGCTGTACTGAATGTTATAATTGACAAAGCATTTAACAGGGGATGGTAGAAATTGACATACAAAACGTATTCCACACATGACGCAAGCAGAAATAACATTAAAGTCAGGTTGGAATTTTGTTTATTGCGGAAAAAAGCCGAAAAATAGATATATTGGCAATACCCGAAAAACATAAATTCAATAATCAGTGTAAGCTGAAATAATGCATTCACTTGAATTCCCTCATTTTCTCATAGAATTTATTCTTGAATTCGGGATATTTTCTTTTTGACGGATATATTTTTATATTTTCACCGTTTTTGCACTGTAAAGTAATATTTTCACCGTTTTTGCACTGTAAAGTAATGGATTTTCCCGAAAAATCCTGAATAAAATGCAGATTAACGATATAGCTGTAATGTGGAGAGGCAAACAAATTATTATTTTCAAGTCTTTCAAGCCAATCTTTTATACTCAACTCTGTTTGTATTTTATTTCCTGTGTCTGTCAAAACGACAGATTTACGAAAAGATGAATGTATGCAGACAATATGTGTTTCACCGATTTGGGATACACCGTATTTTGTGGGAACATCTATGATATTTTCATCTCTCAATGCTATGTCGAGTGCATGAAACAGCCTTTTCTTATCAACAGGTTTATCAAAATATCTGAACACACGCAAATCCATAGCCTGATCCAAATAGTGCATATATGACGTTGTTATCATCAAAAATGACTCTGGACAACGGCGAATTACTTCATAACCTGTTTGTATTCCGTTAAGTTTGCCCATCTCAACATCAAGGATAGCCACATCAATGTCTGAATTTTCAGTAAAAATCAGCTCCTCACCCGATTTATAGTAGGCAATTTCACATTTTACCTTTCTGTAGGAAAAATACTCATCAAGCAAATTCCGCAAATATGTAGTACTTTCCATATCGTCATCACAAACAACAATTCTTTTCATAAAAACTATTCTCCCAAAATTCAAATATTTATTCAATTATATCTCTATTCAATCAAAATGTAAATATATAGAACATATATTCTTTTGATATTCAAATAAATGTATTTGAAATAGTATCAAAAAAGCACCCGAAAATCAAGTTTTCAAGTGCTTTCGTTCAATATCGAATTAGATAAGCGTTTATTCAAACACATAGCAAAATGGCGATCCTGTTTTCAAAATTGCCATTATACTACACCTACGTCAATAGTAAGAAGTCTTTCTACTTCGGGTTCAGGCAAACAAACTCTTTCGGAAAGTTTTTTGATATTCTTTTCAAATTTATAAAGTCCCTGTACCACTTTTGCCATACCCACATCAATTCCCTGTACAATTCCTTGTGCAACTCCCTGTGCAATTCCCTCTGCCTTGCTTTCTTCTTTTACTGCAATGTCATACTGTTCTCTTTGAGCCTGTTCATCAAACAATGTACTCAACATAGTTACTACCTCCTGTCTGTGCTGTTCAAAAAATTCCCTCAAATAGCCCTCTCTTATGCAAATATCAAGAGTGTTGCTGATACATTCAATTTTATTCTTGTGGAGTTTACGCTGTCCGTCATAGACCTTGCTGAATGCGATATACTGACCGTACAAAGTATCTTTGTCGGGCATTCTCAATACTTTGACAATAACATCTATCGGTGCAGTTCCGTCAAAATAAGTATCCTTTAATGAGATTTCATTAGCTATTTTTTCAGTGCCTGTATAAACAACGTAAAGTTCAGGCTTGGGCAAATGTACCCTGTTGCTTGAATGTTCGCTTTGCTTTGTCTTTATCAAATAACGCCGATATGACTCCACCAAATAGAACAGAATACGCAAAGTCATATTTTTAGTCCATTTAGTCTGTGCTTCCATCAAAAGAATATATTCAGCCTTGCCGTTATTGTTGACAAGAAATCCCAAATCATTGCGAATATCGTTAATCAAGATTGTTTCCAGTGTGTCGATCTGAATATCATCGACAGTAGTTGTTGTATCTTCCGCATGAAGTTCCTTATACAGCCTATAAACATTGTTGACATCTTTGAAAAGCGTTGTAAACACGCTGTCTTTTGTTTTCGAATTGGCTGTGCGGTTGTCCTCCGATAATATCTCCGACATTGTTATCACCTGTCCATTATTATTTTAACAAAATTTTATCACATATTTCCGTCAATAGCAATATGCAAACTATACAAATGCCGTTCAGCTTTCTTTCCTGCCGAAAAGTCTTGAAAAAAGTCCTTGTTTTTGCTTTGGCTGTTCCACATCAGACGGCTGATCCATAACGGAATGTTCGGTAAGTTGTTTTTGAATCGTTCCTGCATGGAGAGCCTGTTCAGCGTTCAACGCTGTTGTTAAGTTTTCCATCGCATTAGTAAGTTGTCCGATCTGTTCCTGCAACAAACGGATTTGATTGTCCTTAATAACTAATTGTTCTCTCAAAATTTCATTCTGCAATTCCAAAAAAGAAATAGTCGATTTTTCTTTTTCATTAGTCGATTTAGTCGATTTTGACGTTTTGGGCGTTTTAGTCGATTTTTCAAAAAATGCTGTTGTTTCCTGTGTTTTTTCTTCATCATCTTTGTTCTCGTTAGTCAATTTAGTCGATTTTGACGTTTTAGGCGTTTTTATTTGCGATTTGATTTGTAAAATTTGCGTTTCGGAAAGAAGATATTTATTCCCCACTTTGTGAAGTGTATCTTGCAGATTTAATTGCAGGATAGCATTATTCACCGTTTGCTTACATACACCAAGTTCATTGGCAAGCTGCTTTATTGTCATCTCCATTTTATCGTCATCCTCTGTGTTTATTTTTTCGGAAAAAACGTAATATATGATTTTATTCTACTGCAAATTTTCCCAAAAGTGAATAGAGAATTTGTAAAATTGAGTATATAAATTTTCGCTTATTGGTGAGCAAAACGATTTCAAAAAAATCATTTTCGATTTTTTTAGGGGTGTGGGGATTTCACCATCAAGCGATTTTGTACAGCATTATGCAATACAAAATCTATACTTGCGACCTCCTGCGGAGGTCTTATTTTCAGCCCCTCACACTATATGATTTTTTTCAGTTTTTTTGTCT
>ONIF01000309.1 GCA_900317795.1 uncultured Eubacteriales bacterium
GACCTCTACGCAGGCGGAAGCTGCAAGCAAAGAAATAACCGTAAAATTGACCGATACCAACATCAGATGGGCAAAAACAGTAACATTTTATGAGCCGTACAGTCAGAAAAATTGGACGCACTGGCAAAATCAGTCACGCCATACCATGCGTATTGCAGAAACAAATACCGTTGCATACTGCATTCAGCCGGGTACATATATGTATGATTGGAATATCGGTTCTGTTCCGACTCTTTCGACAAATTATCCTGATGCATGGATACAACTCAGTACAGATCAAAGAAGTGCCATAAAATTAGCAATGTATTTTGGATTTCCAAATAAAAACATTGCATTGTCTGGCACTGCCGAAGAACAGGAAGTTGCCACACAGTTGATCATCTGGGAGATTATATGCGGATATCGAGATGACAGCAACTATAATCTGACGGATTACCGCTTTATAAAAGCCATGTGTGACAGTGATTACAGTCAGAACAAGGGTGTATATCAGGCATATAAGCAAATCGAACAGGCAATGCTCAACTACAACAAGGTTATGAGTTTTGCCAATACCGTTCAGAATAATGCCAACATATACACGTTGAAATGGGACGGTACAAAGTACACAGTCACTTTGACCGATACCAATAATGTCCTTGATAAATATACCTTGAGCTGTTCAAATTCTGATGTAATGCTGAGCAAATCAGGCAATAAACTGACCATCTCAACGGTCAATCCCCTGAATTCAGCCGTTATGGTCAGGGCAAAAACTACTGTCAGCAGTGAGTCAAATAACATGATAGTTTATGGTCATTACAATTCCGAAATCCAAGCTGTCATTGATCAGGCTACTGCCGATAAACCCGATCCTGTCTTCGGCTATCTCAAAATCAATACCGAGGCTGCAGGTTCTCTGAAAGTCATCAAAGAATATCAGGATTGGCAGGACAATTCCGTTAATTCTGGTATAGAATATTTTGTGCTGAACAACACCAAATTCAAAATCATGACTTCCGCCGGAAAATATATTCAGGCAACCTATCCGGGCGGCGGCACAAAATACAGTTATAAAGGTCTTGCAGCGAGTGCATCTGACGGCACTGTTTTTACACCCAAAAGTTTGAACGGCAGCTTTCTCTTTGAAGTTGACAAGCTGCCTGTCGGAACTTATACGGTCATTGAGCAGAAAAATGACAATTCCGGATATTATGTGCAAGGTTCGGACAATGTAAATGTTTCCGTTACGGCTAACAGCACAAAGACGGTTACTTTCCAAAATCGTCCGAGTCAGCTTGTTATCAATAAATCTTTCGTGCAGTTCAATGCTGTAACGAATGATGATTACAAGAAAATCACTATGCAGATTAGTCAGAAAAATGCTTCCGGTGAATCGTCAAATATCAATTTTATCTGCATTGATGAAACAAACAATGTTTACCGTTATGTTTATTATCCGAATGACACGGTTTACAGAGGTTTGACGGTAACATCTGAACTGAAATTTGCCAATCCGAAAGTACACAATATTACTGTCATCGGACTTCCGATAACAGACGGAAATGATTTTTACTATCAGTACACTGTTTCGGAAGTAAATAATGCCAATTTATCGAAAAGGTACACCTACAATAATTTTACTCGTACCTTTGAAACAAACAATAATCAGTCCGGAACGATTACAAATACCGAAAAATCCATCGGATATATCGAGATTGAAAAAGATTTCAAGGTAGAAAATACCGACGGTACAAGAACGGATTTTGCAGGCAACGAAAAGCTTTCTGTAAAAGATGCCTATGCAGACATCAGTTTTACTGTGAAAAACTCTCAGGGCAAATATCTCAAAGCCAATTATACAGGTCCGAATTACGTTTATACAGGCTTGACAAGTTCTGCAAGTGAGGCAACGAAATTTGCATTTATTGGAGATTATCGAAAAGTCAGAATAAATAGCCTGCCTTTTGGAACTTACACCGTAACAGAGATTTCAGGCAGTAAAGTAAAAGGTCAGGGTTTCAGAGTACAGGGCGGTTCCACGAAAACTGTCACGACTTCATACGACGTTCCAAATGACACCGTAAATGGCGGCTATATAAAGTTCACAAATATCAAACAGCAGTTTGTAGGATTGCGAATTTACAAAACATTTGTGGATAACAATGATGAAAGCATAGATGTTTCCAACAAAATTTATAGTCAGGTGGAATTTTCGCTTTACGACAGTGCAGGAAAGCTTGTACAGGTCACTTTGAATAATACGAATGCAGGTGCTTACGGTGTGTTTAAAGAGGGCTTTGGTTCTCCGAAAACTGTAATGCAGCTTGGCACGGATACAAAGAGTATTACTGTGACGGGTTTGCAGTCAGGTCAGAAATATACCGTAAAAGAACGTATTTTTGACAGTCTGAAAAATATCTGTATCTGCAAATCTTCATTTACTGTCGAGGGTGACACCGAAAATGCCGTTGTTTTCGCTGATGCGGACAGCGTTGAACAGTCTAACACTGTGACAATGCCGACAGGTGAAAACAGTGTTGCATCTGTTTATTTCACGAACACCTACAAGACAACTGAATTGGAGATTTACAAGGAATCAGATGATGATTTGGTGGAACGTAAATTGGCCGTCACAACGGTAAATTACGACCTTTATCCCGAAACAAATCCTTTGTATGTGACTACCGAAAAAATCACAGGTACTGACGGAAAAACTCGTGGTATGGCAATTTGCAAGGATTTGCCTTTGGCGTATTACGATTCCGAAACGGATTCTATTGTAAAGATTCAATATAAAATCGAGGAAGTTGAAACGCCCGATTATTACGAGATTCC
>ONIF01000105.1 GCA_900317795.1 uncultured Eubacteriales bacterium
TAATTCTACTATATTCAATTCCCTGTGAATTCAAACACGGAGTCGGATTATTATATCCTGACTCCGTGTTTTTCAATACGCTTCACTTTTGACGCTTACAAATTTGATGATTTTGTTTATCCATGCGGAAAAATGCTTGCATTCAGACAACATTTTGTTTATACCTATATGCTTGGCTACAATTATTCCTTGTCTGACTTTTGAATAGTTGTCTACGACACTTTCAATTCTCTTTGACGGAGCGTTTCAATAGAATTATTGATATGTTCGGGAGTTTCCGCTGAATTTCTGATTGCCTGTAACTGTTTGACGGCTTTATCGTTTGTTATATGCTCAAATGCCTGCGGTTCGGAAAATAGCAGTGCTTCAAATTCATGCAGTATCAGATTGAAAATCAAATTTTCACACCCTATGTCCTTACTAACCGCATTTTCTATGAAATCGACACGCTTGTAAATATCAATTTCCGAATATGTGATAGCCGGTGTATCTTCCGGCATTGCATAATAGTCAAACATGGTTGTAACAATGCAGTTCGGATCTTGACACAGTTTGATGATTTCATTCTTGATAGGTTCGTATTTGCTTACTCCGCCACGAAATGATTTTGTCGGAGTTCTTTTTGTCTTGTGTATGATTGGCTGAACATAAATGCCTATCCTTGAAAAATACGGATAGAGAATATCATTAACAAATGCTTCTTCCGTTTGCCCCTCACAGTAGATATATACATATTTCATTTCGAGAGCCGACCTCCCAAAATATTTTTTTGCCATAAATCTCCCAAAGAATAGTCATCAAGCCATATTTTCAGGGATTTTTCATTTAAACGTCTGAAAGTTGTGTCCCCATTGTCATCTTTATTCACTACAACAACGTCTTCAACATCAAATTCATTTAGAAGTTCAACAGATTGTGTTGAAATGATAACTTGTTTTTTAGCGGATACTTGTTTGACCATTTCGGCAAACATGGTGATTGCATAAGGGTGTAAACCAAGTTCGGGTTCATCGACAATGATAGTTGCCGGCTGTAAATTAGTCGGCTGCAACAGTAATGTTGTTAGACAAATAAAACGTAAAGTGCCGTCTGAAAGCTGAGAAGCATTGAATACATCTTCACAGCCCTTTTGATGCCATTTCAATGTGATTTTTTCGGTATTTCTTTCATTAGGCTCTAAAACAAAATCATCAAAATATGGAGCTATCAAACGTATCGTTTCGACTATCTCGTGATAACTTTCAGTATAATTATGTTTAAGCCTGTATAAGAAAGCTGCAAGATTGGCTGCATCAAACAAAAGCGATTGATTGTTTGAAATATTATGTTCCTGTTTTACTTTTGCAGTACGGCTTGTATCATGAAAATGATATACTCGCCACATATTCTGTCGCAGTATAGTTTTTATATATTGGTCTGTACCGTTTAATGGCCCCTGTTCCCAACGTGATTCTTCATGAGCAGATGATATTCTGCATTTCGTGTGTTCCAAACCGTAAAATTCTTCTTGGAATATAATTCTGTTATCATCTGTGGGGATCAGGCTAAAACCGTATGAATTGCTTGCAAAAAAGACTTCAAAATAAATCTGATCCGTTATCTTTCTCCCATTGTAAAAGATAGAATTTACACCGATTTGTTGAGTATAAAGCTGTAAGTTCTTCTTTAACACATTTTGTAACAAACTAAAAGCAGATATAAAATTTGATTTTCCTGCCCCGTTACTGCCTATCAAAACATTGATATTATTAAGTTTCAAATCACATTCTTTGATGGATTTATAACCGTTGATTTTGATTTTGCTTAATTGACCATAGTTCATCTTTCTCACTCTCACTTATTCATAATATCCAACAAATGCTGATAATTATCAACCCTTTCATACACTACATTTTTCCCCGAGATTTGAGAAAACAGTTTTTCAGCACATTCTATTTTAGCTTTTTCGATAGGTTTCAAATTAAGAGAATCCATTGTACCTTTTGTTTCGGCAATGAAGTAGATGTGCTTTACAGTTCCCTCATAGAAGGCAATAGCCCAGTCAGGCGAGTAATTGCCTACAGGTGTTGGTATGGAAAAGCCTTTTGGCAGTTTTGCATAAACGCAGACTTCTTCAGCTATGTCCATGTCTTCTGCAAATCGTCTTTCTATGCTCTTGCCGTCCTTTGCATAACCGTCTGTGAAAACGTAATCCTGAATATTTTTCTTTGAACGATATGCTCTTGAAAGATCACTGTTCTTTTCTGCCGTGAATATATCACTGTCATATTTGCTGTCAGTCAGATTATAAGAGATATGATCGACTATCATAGTCGCTTTCTGTTCATCGATAAGACGGATTGCTTTGGTGATAAATTCTTCCGGATTGTTCACGAACATAGAGAATACATCAGGGCGGACAGATGAAAGGATTTTAGCAACTGACTTTCTTGTAAGTTTGGTACTTTCCGCAATTTTGCCGATAAGATCATATTTTACCGAACTGCTTGTTGCCCTGTCAAGAGTATATGTCCGGCTTTTCTGAGTTTCAAATTCAAGTGATTTGTTCTGCTGTCCCGTTGTCACCGTATATTGCAGCTTGGCAACAAACATATTGTTGTTTATATGTTCAACGGCTTTTTCGATAAGCTCCTCACTGTCAAATTCCACTGTATAAGCGTATTTATGATTGATATAATTCCAGAGTGTTTGAAATTCCTTTTTCCAGAAATTGTTATTCAAGGTATTTTCACGCACTTTTGTTTCATGTCCATCACTGACCATATTATCTAATATACTTTTATCAAATATACCCTTGATGAGTGCATGAACACCGTCTGAAATATCTTTACAGCTTTCGGGCAATTCGGCGAAAACACCGTTTGCGGAGTCTGCATGATATTGTTCGGTGATTTTATCATCGTCATCAACATAATCATTCCTCACAAGATAACGGTAAATGTCCTTGCCTTGTTTTTCGGTTATGGTTATATCCGTACCGCCAATTTTTATTGTCTTGCCGATAAAATATTCTGCCGTTGCCTGTGTGGGACGTTCATAGAGGTCTTCACGGATACCTTCCTGTAAAGACTGCACAAAGCTTTTATAGCCGTCTGATGCTATAACCGTCAACTGATTGACTTGTTGTACAAGATTTCCGAGAGTGTCTTTATCCATGCGGTCACCGTTCTTATCTACGCATAAACGCAAGCCTCTGCCGACTTCCTGTCGCTTTTGCGTGGCAGAACTTCCACCATGTTTCAGTGTGCATATCTGGAATACATTCGGATTGTCCCAACCCTCACGCAAAGCGGAATGTGAAAATATAAATCTTACCGGATTTTCAAAGGACAATAATCTTTCCTTGTCTTTCAAAATCAAGTCATAAGCTGAAATATCATCACTTTCATCTTTCCCACGCTTTAATGTACTATCTACTTTATGCCCTTTTTTGTCTATGCTGAAATATCCTGCATGAGTACGGCTTACTTCAATGCTTTTGAGATATTTTTCATAGGGCGTATCATACAGCGTTATATATTCATTCAGAATGTCTGTGTATTCCTGTTCAAAGATTTCTCCGTAAAGTGCATTCATTTCATTCCCGTTTTCGTCATATTTACGGTATTTTGCCACTTCGTCAATGAAAAATAATGATAAAGTCTTTATGCCACGAGAATATAATTCTTTCTCTTTCTCAAAGTGTGAACGGATAGTTTCCCTTATCTGTACACGGCGAATGTCTGTTTCGGATATGTCCCCGATAACTTCACCTGTATGTATGATTTCACCGTTTGTGAATGTGACGGTGTTTCGGATAGGATCAACTTCACTTATACGATAACCTTTGTATTGTTCCATGTTCTTTGAAAGTGAAAATAAATCATCATCTGCACCGAGTATTCTTGTTTCACGCTTGATATGGTCGCTGTACTTCACTTCAAACTCTATTCGAGCCATAGGCGGCTTTTTAGACGATAGAATGATACTCTCCAAAAACAAATAATTGTCTATTCCGTGATGGTTCTTTACGTCAAATCCCTTTACTTCTATCTTCTTGACAAGCTGTTGATTGTAAGCGTCCAATGCATCAAGCACATATATGAGATTATGCTGTTTTGTATGGGTGGCGGAATAGTTCAGTGAAAAAAGCGGAGCAAATTTTTTTAGTGCATTCTGGGTAACTGTACCGCCCATTTTCTGCGGTTCGTCAAGAATGATTATAGGGCGGTTGGCAGCTATTACATCTATCGGACGGCGTGACTGAAAGTTATCACGCTTGCTGTATATAATACGGGCTTCCTTGTTGTTAGCACCCTCTTTGAGAGACGTTGCAAAAGCCTGTGTATTGATTATCATAACGGAGATGTCCGAACTTGATGAAAATCTGTCAAGTTCCGTAAGATTTGCACTGTTGTATATGAAAAAGCGTGCTTTTTTGTTGTAGTGTTCCTGAAAATGTTCGGCGGTGACTTCAAAGGACTTTTTCACGCCCTCACGAATGGCAATACTCGGCACGACTATAATAAATTTACTCCAACCGTATCTTTTGTTGAGTTCAAACATGGTCTTGATGTAAACATAAGTTTTTCCGGTGCCTGTTTCCATTTCAACGTCAAGGGAACACGTCCCCAAATCTTTAATGAGTTTGTCGGACATTTTGATATTTGAATGTGACTGCAATTTTCGGATATTGTTCAAAAGCTGATTGTCGGAAAGCTGTATGACTGCATTTTTGTAGCCTATATCATCATTTTCATTCAAAGATTGCTGATAATTCTTTCCCAAGTCACGAATATAACTTAACGGTTCATATTTTGGCTGACCGTTGAAAACCTGCATAACTGCATTGACTGCATCAGTTTGATATTGCTGAACGGTAAATTTGAATTTCATCACAATACCCTCCTGACAGTTTTAGGGGAGTAGGTTTCAAAGATTTGTTCAAAGTTGGTGAGAACGCTGTCGGAGGACATACCGCTGTCACGGAATACAGCATAAAACGGCTGTTTTTTAGCTATTTGGGTAACGGTCTGTTCGGTGACGTTTTTATCAAAGCAGGCTATGAGATAGCCGTCTGCAACAGAAAAAACTTTCTTGCCGTCAATTTCGGTTTCATTGATTTCAGCCGAAAGAGTGATACCCAAATCAAGCATGACCTGAAAAAGCAAGTCAGTGGGAGTTCTGTCGGGCTTAATGTTGTCGGCAAGGAGTTCAAGCTGTTCCTGTTTGTAGTCGGCAGGGGCATAGTACACATTCTGCATATTTGAGCTGTCAACTCTGAACACTCTAAATCCAATATCAAGTTCAGTGGTTGTCATTGGGCTTTCATCTTTTATCTTTTGTCCTGCTCTGCGTATGCGTTCTTCGCCTATGTCGCAAATGGTTTTGTAGCCTGCTTTTCTTGCCTCGCTTTTTTCATCAGTCAGTTCGGGCAGTTGTACCATTATATATTTACGGTTTCCGCCGTCCTCTGCATTCAGTTGCATTACAGCGTGTGCAGTTGTGGCACTTCCAGAGAAAAAGTCCATAACAATACAATCTTTGTCAGAATATAACTGCAAACATCTTTTTATTAAATCAACAGATTTAGGATAATCAAAATATGCCTTCCCATCAAACAGTTTTTTTAATTTCTGTGCAGCATCTTGTGAATGTCCAACTTCTGTATATTTCCAAACAGTCATAGGGGTGATTCCTTGTTTAACTTCCGAAAGAAATCTTTTTATTCTTGGAACATTGTTTCCATCTTCACCAAACCATATTCTATTATCTTGTTTATACTTTTTAAAAGTTTTTTTGTCTAACCTCCAACAATATCCACTTGGTGGCAATATTCTTCTTCCACTTGGAGAAATAATTTCATAAACTTTACTTTCTACTCTTGGTCCAACAGAAAGGTCACCAGAAGTCCACAAACCTCTCGGATCATTATCAGGATTACTATATCTATCATTTGCTTCTGCTGTTCTTGGTAAACCATTACAAACGGCATTATCTATATTTTTAGCATAGCATATCATATAATCGTGACTTTCTGAAAAGTGCTTTTTGAGATTTATGGGTGAATATGCCCTCTCCCAAATTACTTGTGCTATAAAATTATTAAATCCAAAAATTTCATCACAAATCTTTTTCAAATTTTCCTGTTCATTATCATCAATGGATATAAAAATAACACCGTCATCACTCAGCAAATCTCGGGCTATTCTCAAACGGGGGTAAAGCATATTCAGCCAGTCGGTGTGAAATCTGCCGTTGCTTTCGGGATTTGCTACAAGGCGGTTGCCCTGTTCGTCAAGCTGACCGCTGCCGGATATGTATTCGTATTTATCCTGCGAAAAATCGTCCTCATATACAAAGTCGCTGCCTGTGTTGTACGGCGGATCTATGTATATCATCTTGATTTTGCCAAGATATGTTTCCTGCAACAGTTTCAGTGCGTCAAGGTTATCGCCCTCGATGTAGATATTTTCGGTGTCAATGCTGCCGGCTGTGCCGTCACGTCCGACAGACTTCTCTCTGTCAAGGCGAAGTGTCTTTGCAATGGGCTTATTCGACAAGACAACGGATTTTTTCTTGTCCGGCCATGTAAATTGATACCTCTCTTGATTGCCCTCGACAACTGCCGATGAGATTTCCTGTCGCAAAACGTCCGCATCTATCGCCCTCACAACTTCACCGTTTTCATCTATCGTTTCCGTTACCGCATTCGGAAACATCTCCGCTAATCTCTTGAAATTTTCATCTGCACGATTTGGCGTGTGCATTTTAAGCTTTTCCATTTTCGCTAATTAATAATTAATAATGGCTATGTCACAACAAACAGTTGATAAATAGCCATTTTTGTAGGGGAGCCTCAAAACTCCCCTACAAACTGGAATTGGACTTGCCTATTTTCTTAAAA
>ONIF01000310.1 GCA_900317795.1 uncultured Eubacteriales bacterium
TTACTTTTATTATTTCCAAGACTTTCAATGAATTCTCTGCGGCTTGCAAAACGGTTGTCATCGGGGACGGTGTTTCTCGGTTCGGTCGTGTTTCTTGGTCTGGTTACGTTTCTTGTGTGTGTCTGTCTGACAATAAAGCGTTCATGCCCTACTCTTGACGGTCTGACGGCTCTCGGTTCAAGAACAGGTTCGCTGAGAAAATCATAATGTCCCCGTATGCTTGCGGCAACGGACGTTTCCTCAGACGATTCGGACAATGGGATTGGAATGAGTTTTTCACTGTCGTATATACATATATCAGCGGTATCGTAATATCTTCTCTGACATTTCGGACATCTTTTCATTTCGGTTCCTCCTCATAAAAATACTTTTGCTTTTTTAAATCTGCCTTTGCTTCTGATATAAATCATGGCTCCGCCGTCTGCTATTCTGCCGGGCATGAAATCAGCGGCAGTATAACTGGGGACAAAACCTTTTCCGGCTCCTATGCCGTGTGCCTCTATATGCGGCATCCATTTCGGTGTCTGACTCGAATAAAACTGCAGGAGAGTATTGGCATCATGACCGTTTACCCCTAGACATACCATGTTTTCGAGATTTGCCGTCAGTGAGTCAAAACAGGGACTGATTCTGTCTATGCGCCTTGTATATATCCCGAATGTCACACGGTTGGGATATTCACTGAAAAGCGGCAGTGCTTCTTCTCCAAGCGGAACATCAATGCTCAAAAGAGTGAATGAAACGCCGTATCTGCATAAAAGCTGCAATTCCGCAAACAGAGCCGCTTTTGTGAGTTCACTGTCCGTTTCGGGAAGATATGCTATGATTTGATCGCATTGTTCGTTTTCTCTCAGAGCGTGGAGCATTTCTGTCTGGCGTGAAAATTCATTCCAGAAATGCTGAAATTCATTGAGTGACCTGTTCCACAGACGGTTCAGTGATTGTTTGAGAGAGGACGGCAAATCACGCTGTCCTGTTTCTTCCGCTACCGTGCGGCAGAAATCTTCCATGCCCGATGAAGTAAAGAGCAGGCTGACAATATTGTCTGCCGCCTGATACGAAATGGGATAGCGATACATTTGGAGAATGCTTGCAATCATATCCGACCACAATCTTATATCTGACGGATTTCCTGCACGGTGTTTTGTTCTGTTGCTTTCGTCTGCCACCCTTCCCAGAATGAATGCCACATCGTCTGCACTGTGACATATATCAAACGGATTGAAACTTCTGTTAAGACCGTATATTGTGATATGGTTGCCGTATGTTTCATAAAGTTCGTCTGCTATATTCCTGTTTTGTACCAATACGATTGACGGGGAGTGGTTCATGTAGGTATGGTTCATTTTTTCAAAAATCAGTCTTTGTGCACGCTGTTCGGCAAGAGTTCCTGTTCCGCCGCCGCAGACCAGTGTATTGTATCGTATGTCCATACTGCCGAAAAATCTTTGTTTGACTGTATTGTCATGGCTGAGTGCTGCCGCCGCTAAAGAACTTATAATAGACATAATAATATTGCTCCTTTCAGAATTGTTTTTCTGTCTGAACACATGATAACCGACAAAGAAGAAAATCAATGCGGGGGGATATAAAATTTACTGATACCTGTCAAAGTGGAAACGGAATATTGCATAATTGGTATCACGGGCTATTTTGACAAATGCCCCGCCCCTTTCCAAATTAATGACATCTTCCGTTTCAATGACAGGACGGAATTTCAGTTCTGTTTTGCTGCTGCCGTCTGCGGCAGTATAGGTAACATATACCTGACGGGTGCCGAGTGTATTTTGTATATGCTCAACCGTTGCCGCACCGCATCGGAGTATAATCACATTGAGTATCAGATCGAGCAGTACTTTATAATTGACTTCGGGGATATTCTGACGCTGCATTTGTTCGACAGTCTGTATGCCGAGAATGAAGTGTATGTGCTTGTCACGGAGAAGGGAAAATCCCATTTCTATTTTATCCATATGAGGCAGCCGTCCGAATTCATCGAGTATAAAAGTCAGTCCGTTAGTATTGGCTTTGGGAGCTGCCGCCGCTTTTATGGCATTGTCAAGAACCGCCGCAAAAACAGGATTTGTCTTTTCTTCAAGAGAAAGATCCGATTTCAGTACAACGATACCGCCCTTATTTCCATAAGCGAATTTCGTAAGGGAGAAACCTCCGACTTCTGCAAAAGCCTCTGTAAATATCTTTTCTTTCATAATGGCTATTTCCGACAGAACACCGCTTGAATCGGTGTTGCTGCCGTCACCGCAGTTCAGAAAACTGCTTGCAAAAGCAAAATCCTTATAGGAATTGATGATTTCGAGCCAGCCGTTATAATCAAGCGTATCAAGCATATCTCTGAGACCTGCATTGTTCGTTTTACTGTAATTACCTGTTGCATATGCCTGCCTGAGCATATATTTCAAAAGTATCGAAAACAGGCCTGATGCTGCATTGACGAAATAGGGAGTCTTTTCCGATTTCTGTCCCTTGAAGAAACACGGAGCAATTTCCTCAGCCCTAAGTTCCGCAGAGGAACGCTCATCTCCGAATGCCCAAAGGTCCTCAAATATATTCCAGCAGTTCTTATCCTCATGTATGCCGAAATAGATTGCGGGAATATGCATTTTTTGGAGCATTCTCGAATAATCACCTTTAACATCAAGTATGATAACTTTTTCATGCCTTTTGAGGCGAGCAATAATCATTCTTGTAAATTCGGCTATCACATTTGTTTTTCCGCTTCCTATTTCGCCAAGCACAAGCAAATTTTTATCCAGAATTTCATTGCTGATATACAATTCATCATATTGTCCG
>ONIF01000396.1 GCA_900317795.1 uncultured Eubacteriales bacterium
AACATCACGTTTTTATGGTATCACAATATTCCATAAAAGTCAATCGTTTTATTGCAAAATTATTGTAATATTTAGATACAAAGAATTTTACTATTAGTACTGTTTCCTATCTGCTGAACGAAATCTTCCAATTCATACTTTATGTCCATCGAATCGTAAAAGACAGGCATATCCGAAAGCCGGGAAATCTTTAACAAAGGATAAACCACTTCATACGACTGCTTATGTCTTCGGGCAAATATGAACGGCTTTTTGTCGGGCAGAAACTCTATATCGGCATTGAGCAAAGAACAATATGTTTTTGCAAAAAGCTGTCTGCGGTATCGTCTTGAAGTTTCCGTTCTGTTTTTGTCGGCAATATGTCCGAACCGTTCGGGGAATTTCTGCTTTAATCTTTCTTTTCCACGATTTGTCAGCCTGATACCTTTCAAACCATTTTTACTGTATGTTCTTTTCATCAGACCATCATTGTAGAAATTGTGCCTTATCAATTTTCCATAGCTTGAACTGATATTCAGACGTTCAAATTCCGAATACGGAAACTCACCGCTTAAAGCCGTCAAGGTCATAACTTTGTCTTTTTTATTAAGCCGTCCTGCATACGACTGAATCGCATTTGAGGGCAATAAAATCATCTCCATTGAAAATTTTGCCCGTAGCTTCTATAGGCTTGGGGCGTAAAATTGCTTAAAAGTCCGCTATTTAAGCGACTTTTAAGCCGATTTTACATATAACCCGAATTCATCAAAAAACGGCAGTAAAGTTATATGCCGTAACGGGCAAATTTCAGGCATTTTTTCCTTTCTTTTCATCTTCTTCATTCTTTTTATCCCTGCTTGAAACGATAATTTCGGTATGTACATAGTCGCCCGGACGATTAAAAAGTCCCATATCAATCAAGTTGTCATCTACCAAAAGCATTGTCGAAATGATGTTTATGACATGGTGTGTTTCAATGTTGTCAAGGTCACGGATAATTCTTCTGTCTTCAGGTGTGTGAATAAATATTATGGCAACAGATGCGTTGCGGAATTTCTCGTGTTTATTCTGTTCCACATACATTCTCAGTGCATACGACAACGGATCAATGATGTAGGCATCGGAATCAATGGAAGTTCTTTTCGGCATAAGATAAGGGAGAGTGATGGCAATTTTGCCGTTATCGATCTTTTTGACGCTTATGTCCAGAACCTTGACAACCCTCGACATATAGTAACTTTTGTCAATGTCAGCCTCTTTTATCACTGCCGTCCTGATTTTGTTTACAAGCCTTTCCATCGCCTCTGCAAAGGCAATATAGCCTTTTCGGAAATCCATTTCATTTGTCAGATTATAAAGCCCCAGTGCAAGTGTTTTGTTTTCGTCGAGTTTTTTCAATACTTTGCCAAGTCTTGCGTACTGCATTCAATCACCCCCAATTTCATAGCTTTCAATATTTCCGTCATTGTCCACCCTGCAAAGTGAAACACAATTTATTTCATGCAGAACTTCATCAGAGATTTTATCTGCTTCTTCATCATTGTCAACTATCGCAATTCTCTTTGGCATATCCCTTTTGTCAACATTCCTGTTGATAGCTGTCATGACTATACGATACGTTTTTGAAGATAAATGCACGATTTCATAAAGCTGATTTTGACTTGTCATAAAGATTATCAAAACAAGGCTTTCGCCTGCATAGTGTTCCTTGACATCAAATTCTGTCAGTATCCAAAGTGCCTTTATCAAATCACGATTTATCTCCTCAGAAAAAAGAGGAACACAATATGCGTTCCTGTCAGAGTTATATTCAATCTTTTTTTCACCTGTAAGCCTTTTCAGTGTACGCTGAAGATATTTGGCATTTTTGTCATTCACATAGTCATAACACCCGTTGCAAAACAGCTTGAACAGAAGTTTTTTAGGAATATATTTATACTGTCGTATGGTGTCGATGATATCTTGTTCAGTCATTTCAGTGTCCCTCCTATAAATTAGTGGCGGCAGCTTTATGAGGAAAAACTGCCGGAAAACCATAAATTCGGGAGGCTTTATTGCTTGACAGCGAATACTTTAAAGACGGTATATTGTTCATGTTCTTCCATGACCTGAATTTTGTTAGGAACATAATGACCATTTTTATAAAATATCATGCTGCCGTCTTGTAATCCTTTAGCATTTTTGTTTTCAACAATAGGAACTGGTTCCGCTTTTTCTGCTTTACCACCAAAAGCCATTGAAGTATCTGTAACAATAGGAACTGGTTCCGCTTTTTCTGCTTTACCGCCAAAAGCCATTGAAGTATCTGTAACAATAGGAACTGG
>ONIF01000312.1 GCA_900317795.1 uncultured Eubacteriales bacterium
TGAGATAATCCATAAAGCTGTAAGCAGTAAAGCTAAAGAGTGTATATGCAGGAATGTTGATTTTGTGGACATCCCTGTATATTACTATGCTGAAAATGAAGCAAACCCGGATGAAGGAACTCAAAAAGTACTTTATTCTCTTAAGGGATCAACTCCTTATGGACTTTTGGTAAATGATGAGTACGGTACGTATGCCGTATTCAAAAACGAGTTTGTTATAGAAAACGGCAGGGTTTGGGATATTACATCGCCTGAAACCTATGAGATAAAGGTCATTTTAAAGTATAAGGGTGAGACGGTAGACACATATACTACAGGATTTGGCCTCAGAACTATAGATTATACTACGGATGACGGATTTTTACTTAACGGAAGACATGTAAAGATAAACGGTGTCTGGAAAAGTGCTGTCAATGTCTTTGTTAAAGTCGGAGGTATCTGGAAACAGGCAGGAAAAGTCTATGTAAAAAATAACGGTGTCTGGAGGTGAGAGAATGGAAAAGTATACGAAAAAAATCATTGTTGATTTCAATGCGGAACATCCCCCACAAACAGTATTTGTAAAGCAGGGTGACATCAACAGCCGCTGCTTGTCGATTGAACCTCAGATGAATGGAGATAAAATTGACATTAGAAGTTGCAATGTAGAATTTCATGCACAACGACCTGACAGGCAATTTTTTATCATTCAAGGAACAGTAACGGATGAGGGAAATATTTATATTGAATTGACAGATGACATTATGCGTGTTGACGGTATGGTAAAATGCGATATCAAACTGATAGAGGAAGATCAGGTATTATCTTCATGCCTGATTCATCTAAATGTTGTAAAGTCTGTACAGCGTAGAGGTGAAGCACTGCTGAAAGATTACGGTATCCAATTACCAAATGAAGAAAATATGCTTTCGATTCCTCGTGGCACGACCTGTCAGTTACCTATCAGCTTGAGTCGCAATCCAAAATGGAATAAGGCGGCACGACGTTCTGGTTATATCCAATTTGAAGATAATGATTATTTCCTCTTCGGCATTAAAAAAAATCCTTATGATAAGAAATATATATTTAAAAAACTAATTGAAATTGTTGATTTTTCAAGGGGTTCAGATGATTGGCTGGATAAAAAAGCTAAATGTGGAAGTTTTAATATCAAATTAACTTCAGAAGATACCAATATTGAGCCTGGAATATATTATTACAGCGTAGTTGCGGAATTGGTGAGCAGAGACGGAAAATCAGGATGTGGCACAGATAACAGTGAGGGTTTTTATGAAATGCTATCCCCGACTCCTTTCCGAATTACCGAGCTTATGATAAAGGAAAGCGATATTCTTGAAGAATATACAGCTTCAAAATCAAATCGATTGATATCAAGGTTAAATAAAAAATAAATGGAGGTAAAAAAGTATGAAGAGAAAGTGGCTGAAAGCGGCAGGTGTCAGAGCATTGAAAACCTTTGCACAGACGGCAGCCGCTACAATAGTTGTCGGAAGTGGCATAAATGAAGTGAATTGGATACAAATTTTGTCTGTATCCACAGTAGCGGCTATTTGCAGTTTGCTGACAAGCCTGGCAGGCTTGCCGGAGATTAGCCAAAGCGAGCAGTGATGAGTTTGCTGTTTAAATATTTTAGAAATAAGAGCGGTTTTGGCAGAAATAGAACTTGCCAAACCGACATAGAAAAGTGAGGAATAAAGAATGAACGACATAGAAATATTTTTGGCAAAGGCAAGAGAATATATCGGAAAAAACGGATATTATGTTTGTGTCATAAAATTGAAACGTGACATAGAACAATGGTGTGCTGATGCGGTTTCTTTAATCTATGAAGACTGCGGATTTGTCGGAAAATATATCAAAGAAAAGACAGCCGGTGCAGGCACTATCCCACGATATTCAGACGGAATTTATGGCAAATGGTTCAAGAAAACCATCAATCTGCCGCCACAGCGTGGGGACTTGTTCTTTTTGAGATACAATGATTATCCCAAAGAGGATAAATATTTTTGTGATCATGTTGGCATAGTCGAGGAAGTAAACGGCAACATTCTTACAACCCTCGAAGGCAATGTTGACGGAAACAGTACAGCGTGGGCAAAAACATCTTCGTTCAAGAGAAAATATCGTAATCTTAACAGTAATGATGTATATGCTTTTTACCGTCCGTTCTGGAAAACCGAGATAAAAACCACAACCACATCAAAGAAAAATGATGTTGAAATCTATCAGCTGAATTCATCAAAAGCAGTTGACTATCCCGTGAAAACGACTGCAGCAGATGGATTGAATATTCGTCAGGGTGCAGGAACCTCATTCAATAAGCTTGGTTCCGTTCCTTATGGTACTGTACTGAGAGTAATGCGTTACACTTCGGGTGGTCGCTATAAATGGGGCTTGATTGAATACAATGGCATAAAGGGTTGGATTGCCCTGAAATATACCCAAAATATCACCATTGAGCAGTTGGCAAAAGAAGTTATACAAGGCAGATACGGAAACGGTGATGAACGAAAAGAAAAACTTGGTTCTTTGTATGATGATGTACAAAATCGTGTAAATTACATATTGTCGAAAAAATGATATAAATTTTACAGAATTTGGGACAGTGAAAGGGCAGCGGAAAATAAAAATTCCGCTGCCCTTTTCTGTTTATATCAATAATATGTTTTTAAAATGGTATTTAAAATTCGTTTAAATGATGTTTAAAACTTGAATAATTATTCAAAAAGACACATAAAAAAATAAAATTTGCTTATTATTTTTTGGATTCTTAATGTCATTTTTTTGTATTTATTT
>ONIF01000128.1 GCA_900317795.1 uncultured Eubacteriales bacterium
AACGGCTTTTATTTTTCCTATATTCGAGAGGGCTTTTATATCTTTCACAAATATGTTCTTTTCAAGCAATTTTTCAAGCCTGCCGTAAACATAGCCCCTCTTTAATATATCCATGCCTTTTTTAATGAAAAAACCGACTGCACTCAAAATTGAAAGTACCGACGACACCAATGCCAACATTTTATATATATCGGCATTTTTGAAATTCAATAAAGATATAAGCACCGCCAATAATATGCAAAATGCAAGTGCATATCCAAAAAATGCCTTTCTTGTCAAAAGTCTGCCAAAGCTTATTTGGGGCATTTTCTTTATTTTCACATCATTCTGTAATGCACGTCTGCCGTAAAGCGTCTTGTCCCCGACTGCCTTTACATACATATATGCCTCACCGTCTGTAATGACATCTCCCCTATGCACATAATACCTGTTTTTCAAATCATCACTGTCATAATTCTTTATCCTGTCGGGTGCAGGAATTTTTTCAATATCACCGCCGCCAAGAAAACCTTGGTCAACTTTTATTTTTCCCCAGACAATTTCACCGTCAGCGGCTATTTTGTCGCCATTCTGCAAAAGAACCATATCGCCCACAACAACCTGATTGAATTGTATCTCCATCATATTGCCATCACGCACGACTTTTACAGACTGTTTTGTTTTGTCAGCGTCAAATGCATTCTTTTCACTTACGGCATTTTTTCCCTCGGCAACCGCTGAAACTGTACAAAATACTATCAATGAAACAAGCGTTTCAAGCGGCACAAACCACGACAAATGCCCTATTAAAAACATCACTGCCTGAACTGCAAAACACAAAATTCCCAAAAGCATGAACGGATTTTTAAGCACATCAAAAAATCTCTGCATAAACGGCATTTGCGGCATTTGTGTAATCTCATTCAAGCCATATTCTTTACGGCTTCTCTCAACCTCTCTTGAAGAAAGTCCATTCAGTCTCATTTTCTCTTATCCTTTCAAGAAAAGGCTTTTATATAAATTATAACCTTTTATTATTAGTAATTATACTTGATATTGTTGATTTTGTCAATACAAGCATAAAAAATCAAGGGAATATGAATGAAATCCATATCCCCCGAAAATCATTTTAATCTTTCCAGACTACTTCATCTTCAACAAAGCCGTCTTTCTTTTTCTTGTTGATAATTATTCTTGCAATAAATCCGCTGACAAATACAAGTGCGGACACAATCCAGCCTGCCGCAACCTGTGCCCATATCGGATAACCGCCGTAACTGCCGCCATTCTGTCCGAAAAGCACTATCATATTCCATACAAACAGGGCTGTCAGCAATACAGGCGATACAAATTTTATAGAATATGCAAACCACCAGTACGGTGTTTTGAATTTTTTTGTATTCCTGTTGACTTCCGAAAGAACTTTTTTAAGGCTGAATGTCCAGCCGATTGCGATACATTCAAGAACGCCTATCAGGATAAGATTTATCTGATTCGTCCAGTTATCGACTATGTCGAGCCATGCAAGACCTGCCTGCGTTGTGAATATGAGTGAGATAAGACCGCATATTGCACATACTGCAAGCGTAACGCTTTTCGGCTTTAAATGGAATTTATCCGCAACCGCTGCCGATACACCCTCCACTATCGAGAATGCGGAGTCGATTGCAAGAGTGATAAGCATTAAGTAGAATATTGCACCGAATACGGCATTCAGCCAGCCTATGTCGGTAAGATTTACGATAGCCTGCGGATATACGATAAATGCTGTTGCAATACCGCTTTCAGTCACTTTGTCAAGCATACCCGTACCGCCCATTGTCGAGAACATAACAATTCCCGAAAGTACACTTATCGCCATATCGGAGAACGCAATAATAACAGCGTCCATCGCAACATTGGCATCATCTCCGAGATACGAACCATATGCAAACATAATTGCCATCATAATCGACAAGCTGTAAAATACCTGTCCGACAGCGTCAACCCAAAGTGACGGGTCTGCCAACGCCGAAAAATCGGGTATAAAGAACACTTTCAGTCCGTCCATTGCACCCGACATCGTACAGCCCTTTACTGCCATTATCAAGAGAAGCACGACAGGAGCAAATACCGTAAATTTTACAACTTTTCCAACAGAACTTGCACCGTTTCTGATACAGTAGAATATCAGTCCCCATGCAACAAGCGTGCATAAAAGCACTTCACCCGGAATGTCTGTACCTTCGATTGCACCCGTTGTCTTTGACAACTCGAAAAACAGATTTGACGCTGCTTCGGAATTTCCCGTCATGCCTGCAAACTGCCATGAATTGACAAACATGAGAATTACCCATGCAAATACAACCGCATAGTAGCACACGATTACAAATGCATTGCTTGTAGCCGCCCAGCCGATAAATTCCGCTTTCTTGTTGATGCCACGCATGGACTCTATTGCACCCTTGCGGAATTTTCTTGAAATAGAAATTTCCATCATCAACAGCGGGATACCCATAATCACCATAGCAATAAGATACACTAAAAGGAATGTACCTCCGCCATGCTTTGCGGCAAGTCCCGGAAATCTCCATGCATTTCCAAGCCCGACAGCTGAACCGATTGCAGCGAGGATAAATGTAAATCTCGACCCCCACTGACTTCTTTTCTCCATAAAAAAACACACTCCAATCATAAAATTTATTGTTAAAAACAATTAAAGATTATTATACCATACTGCATAGGATTTTTTCAATAGCAAAAAGAATTATATGTAAAAATATGTCATTTTTTAGTTTTTCTTAAAACAACCTCATATACACCAAGCAGAATACAGCCTGCCGCATAACAAATAATATCTTTCCAATCGAAAGAAGTTCCGATAATTGCTCTTAAAACGGGATTTTTTACACCGATAATATCGGCAATATGAAATCCCTGCAAAATTTCCACGATTACTGAAAATATAAACACTGCCAAAGGCAAAAACGGATATTTTTCGGGAATGATAATCCTCCCCAAAGCATATACCGCCATTACAACTATAATATCACCCAGATACGGGCGGACAAATCCGTCATGTACAAATACTCCTATGATAACTTCAATAATAACCAATACTGCAAATATTATCCCATAGAATAACCTTTTATTCTTCAAATATCTCCCTCATTTCAAACACAAATCCGAAACTGCCGTTTATCACGACAATTTCGGATTGAAATAACTGCACATTGCACATTGCACATTGCTAATTGTCATCAGGGTTTGAGGTTTTTGAGGGGATCTCCGCCCTCTTCCATAAGTTTTCTTCTTTTTTCATCGCTGGCTTCCATTCTTTGTATGCGTTTTTCGCCCTCGTCTGCAAGCTCACGGAACTGCTGGATAGTATTCTTCATCTGTGGGAGAGCCTTTGTCTTATAGTTGCTTACAGCGTCAAGAGCCTCGAATGTATTGGCAAAAGCGTCTTTAAGCGTATCAACAGATATGCTGGATTCCATAGCCTGCTGTTGAATGCTTGCACCCTGTTCTTTCAGCATTTTTGAAGTAGCACCGATAAGCTTATTGGTAGCCTCGTTTACGGCATTTACTTTTTCAAGAACGATTTTCTGGTTATACAAGGCACTTGCAACCGTTACAGCTATCTTCAATGCGGAAACAGTCACATTTTCTGCTCTCTCAACGGCACGGATAAGCTCTTTGTTATTTCTTCTTACAATTTCCATCGCTACGATACCCTGCATATTGACAGCCTGCATCTGCTGCATATCCATGATTTTCTGACGGAGCGGGAAAAGAACTTCTTCTTCTATGAACTTTATTCTTTCTTCATCAACATTTTCTATTTTAGCCTTTTCGATTGCGGCTGAAATGGATTCGTCCATTTGCGTACCCATTTCTATCTGCTGATTAAGCTTCTTTGTAAGGTCACGCAATGACATCTGCTCAATTTCAAGAGTGGTATTGTCATTTTTAAGAACCGCCTTGCCCTCTGCAAGAGAGTCTATTGTTTTGGCAATGATAGCGTCAGCTCTTTCATACTTTGTAAAATACGACCTTGCGGGATTGAACATCTTTCCGAAAACGCCTCTTTTGGTGAAGTCGATACCCGAGGGGTCAAGGTCTTTCATCTGCATGGAGAGTTCCGAAAGACCGCTTACAACCGCACCGTTTTCACCGCCCATTTTACTGAGGTCAACAAGACGTACATTGAGCATATCATTTTTTTGTGTGGATTTCTCTACAATATCTTTGCCAAAGCTGTCTATTGAGGAAATAATGCCACGTCTTTCTTCAAGTGAGTCCAGGTCAAAAGTCATCAAATTCTGAGTATTGCTGTCGGCAACTTTCTCCAATTTCACTTTCACTTCGGGTGCAGGGGCTACCGCCTCCGCTTCCTTTTCTTTTACTTCATCCAAATCGGCTAAATCCATTGAAAATCCTGCCATTTTAAAAACCTCGCTTTCTAAATATATAAAAATTCACTTGAATTTTTAGGCTTTTTCATCTTTATTTTCTTCGCTGTCGTCTTTCGTCAGTTCATCAAAAAGGGCATTTGTTGCTTTCTTTTCTTCCTCTTTCTGAAGTTCCTCCTCAATAGTGAGCTTTCTGGACTGTTCCATTTTTGCACGACGCTCTTTTTCTTTTTGGTCATCTTCAAAAAGCATTCTGTCACCCTCATCATCTCTCGAAACGCCTGCCGCACAGTCAACGGCTGCAAGTGCTGCCCAGCTTGAAGTAACTACAGGTACAAAACATACAAAGAATGCTAAAAAGAATATCTCCCAGTTAAAGTCATTCGGATCTTTTTCATGATATACTTGTTCCGTATATGTTTCGCCGTAGTAGGTGTATGTTTTCGTTTCATAGTAACCAAATCTTTGGGGATTTTTTATCGGTATCATATTTCCTGCAAAGATTGCCATTATCACGGCAAATATTGCCCCTGTCCATACAACTCCGC
Source organism: uncultured Eubacteriales bacterium (assembly GCA_900317795.1). Classification (GTDB taxonomy): domain Bacteria; phylum Bacillota; class Clostridia; order Oscillospirales; family Acutalibacteraceae; genus UBA1213. The sequence goes on from ONIF01000128.1 coordinate 4,922, forward strand.
TGATAACGCCTCTTGCCTTTGCAACTTCACTTCTTCTTCTCATCGCTTTTTGAGTTCTTTCTTTTCTTGCTTTGCTTTTGAAGTCCCTCATTCTGCGAAATCCCGAAGGCTTTGCTTTTTTGGCTTTTCCGACATTTCTCACTTTACTATCTCCCTTTATTGCTTATAATATTTTGTCTGGCTTATCAGTTCATTTATATCCTGAATTGCAGACACTTTTTCAATATTGTCTGCATTGAGTTCACTCAGCTTTGACAATTCCAACATGAGTTTATCCATTTTCATTATGATAACTTCATTATCTTCCACAAGCGTTTTTACATAGTTGATATGTTCCATGTAGATATTCAGCTTTTCACGGGAACTCTGCACATTTCTCTCACTCGGATTTTTCTTCATCTTATATACCAGAGATATATAATCGTTCTCGTCAAACATGTTTATTCTTTCAAGAATTTTCTGCACGTTGTCCCCAAAAACGCTGTTTACGGAATTGATGACTTCCTTAAAACGCTTATATGTTATCTCAACAGGCTTGAAGTGCTGGAGAAGTATGGAATTAAGTGCTTCATTTCTTGCATTAAGGCGTTCCAGCTGTTCCGTTGTTTTATTCATTTCAGAACGGAACACTCTTGTTTTCTTATTTGCTTCCTCTATCGCACCAAGGCACTCTTTATCAATTCCCATTTCATTGTCTTTGTAATTCTTCTGCACGTGAACTTTTTCCTTTTTGAGAAGAATGGAGATATTTCCCCCTACGAACAAAAGAACACTTAACACTATCACCAACACGCCTATTGCCGTTGCAAAGGCATTTGCACCTATGGAAATTCCCAGAACTCCAAATACTACTATATTAAGGACTATCAATCCCACGTTAAGAAACAGACATTTCATTGACTTTTTCAATTC
>ONIF01000398.1 GCA_900317795.1 uncultured Eubacteriales bacterium
GATTTCGGCAAATGCAGCGGCTTTGAAAAGTCAGATGGCGGTTACCGCAAATGCGGCGGCTGACAGGTATTATGAAGTGCAGAAGCAGTATTACAATACAAGCACCAACAACAATATCAGCAAGCCTGTTGTGATAAATATGACGGTGAATTTCAATGAAAAGGTGAACAGTCCCGTTGAAGTCAGACGGCAGATGGAAAGTTTTTCACAGCAGCTTGCAAAGGAAATTTTAAGCGGATCGAGGTGATGGAACGTGCAGAAATTGATATATGTGCCGCCAAATTCCAATGAACAAGTGATACTTACAGCGGCAGAACCGTTTATTTTGTCAAGTGTTTCAGGACTTGGCGGCGTGGGAAGTGATGTGATTTCTTCCGAAGTTGTCGGAATGGACGGTGTATTTTATCACGGCTGTAAGAAAACTCCCCGTCCTATCCCGTGTACAGTCTATGTGAAAGGCAAAAATCGTGAGGATATGTACAGGCAAAGGCTGAAAATTATCGGTCTGCTCCGTGCGGAAAATAATGTTGGTACGCTTTATTATTCAAACGATTACATATCCGTAAAAATCGGTGCGGTTCCGATAACTCCACCCGATTTCAACGAGCGTTTGAAGAATTATAACAAGGCTGATTTAAAGTTTTGGTGTCCGCAGCCGTTGTGGCAGTCGCTTGAAACGAAAACCGCAAGTATTGCCAAAATTGACGGTATCGGCTTTGAAATGCCGTTTCAATTTCCGATAACCTTTGCACACATCAAGAATGAAATTATCATCAATAATCTCGGTACGGCAAGAACACCCGTTACGATAACAATAACAGGTGCAGGCGAAAATCCGTCTGTCGCCAACACAGCGAACGGTAAAACGATTGCACTGCTTGATAAAACTCTTTCTGATGGTGAACAGCTTATCATCAATACCGAAAGAGGATATAAAAGTGTGAAATTGGTGCAGAACGGAACTGAAACAGACGGTTTTCAATATATCAATCCGTTGTCGGATTTTTGGGAATTGGAAGTCGGTGAAAATAAAATCGTTTATTCAAGTGACGATAATGCAGAGGCAACAAGCATTGTCATTTCCTATAATGAACGGTTCGAGGGGGTGTAAGCATGGAAATTCCGTCAATAAAGGTCCTTGACAAAAATCTGAAATTGCTTGATGAAATTGACGTTTACACTTCACTGGATTTTGTGAGGTCATGGCAGGGTATCGGAAGTTTTAATCTTGTTGTATGCGGTCATGAAAAGAGCTTTCAGAACGGCAATATTATCATGCTTGGAAAAGACGGGCATAAATGCGGAATTATCCGCACCGTCAATCCCATTGACAGTGAAAAAGGTACAGGTATTACTGTTTCGGGGCAGGCTTTAAATGGATTTACATTTCAAAGAATTGTTAAACCGTATGCTGATGAAGATTATTTTGCTGTTCCACTTCCCAATGCGTCACCGTCCGTGAAATCAGCGGAACATATTTTGAAGCAGTATGTTTCGTATAATCTCGGTGAAAATGCGGAGAGTTCAAGGCAACTTCCGAATTTCATAATTGTACAGAACCAAAACAGAGGGCTTGAAACGAATTGGTACAGCAGATATTCCATGCTGAATGAGGACTTACAGTCTATTTGTGAATATTGTGACTGCGGATATGAAATTTATGTTGACTTACAGACAAGAAAGTTCGTGTTTGAATATTTGGCAGGTGTGGACAGGTCTGTTGACCAAAATATCAACAGCCGTGTAATTCTTTCCAAAGACTTTGAAAGCGTGAAAAATATTTCATATACGCATGATGTGAGCAATTACAAAAATCTTGCTTACTGCGGAGGTTACGGCGAAGGTGCCGAAAGAGCGGTTTAGGCTGTGAGAGCAAAGGAACTTTCAGAAAGTCCGACAGGCTTTGACAGGTTTGAAACATTTTTTGACTGCGGTGATTTGCTCTCAACCGAAACGGAAACGGCAATTTCACTTGAACAAGAGGGACAGCATAGACTTGATGAATATAAGGAAATAAAGAGCTTGACTGCGGAAATCTCGCAGGCAGGTTCTTTTTTATACGGCAAACAATGGGATTTGGGCGATTTGGTGACAGTTATAGGAAAGCGGTTTAATCTTAGGCAAAATTTGAGAGTAACAGAGATTAAAGAAAGCTATGAGCCGAAAGATTTTCGGTTAAGCGTAACTCTCGGAGCATTGCCGAAACGTCTTGGTGATGTTTTAAAAAGCCTTAAATCGCCTGTTAAATAGTATTTAGGGGGTGCTTAAATGAGCGAAAAATCTATGTTTTTCAACAG
>ONIF01000254.1 GCA_900317795.1 uncultured Eubacteriales bacterium
GAGTATTTCCATGTTGTACACTACCTCTGCAACAATCCTGTTTTTATGCGGTATCAATCTGACTTGCTGAAAAGATACAAAATTTTCTTTACCCGTAAATTTAGGCTTGATTGTAAAACCTTGAAATACTTTCGGAAAATGAATTTTGCCGTTTTTCAGTTGACAGTTCTGATTCGTCAAAATCAAAATGTAGTTACTGTTCTTTTTAAGATAGTTTGGCAATTTAGGTCTGCCCGAATATTTCTCTTTATGCTTGCTCCAATCTTTAATACTCACCATAAATGCTTTCCAATTCTTATCAAGAAGTCTTAAAATCTGCTGTGCCGATTGTGCCGTAGGCATATTCTGATAATCAAGATATTCTTCATCTGCTTTGAGTATCTTGTCTAAATCACTGTATTTTATCAGTTTTTTGTTTTTCGTAAATTCCTGACGGATAAGATAATTGGCATGATTATACAGATTTTTTGATTGCCGGCAAAAAGACAGTATCAGAGAAAAATAATTATCAGATGATTTTATAATATGTTTTTCCGTTCTCGAAATCATTAATTATCACCTCCGATTATATCATAACAAATTATAATATTTTTTCAATATCTTTTTTAACATTTTCAATATTTATCTGCACCATATCTATTTTTAGTCTGAAATTCAAATATAATATAGTTATTTTGACATAAAAAAAGGAAATTGCATGAGTGATATAGATTTTTTGAAAACGATGTGTTACAATAGAGGGAGTTTAAATTATAGGGGGAAAACACAATGTCAAACAACAGAACACGTCTTGGTGTTCGCAAAAACTACTATCTCACGGCATTTTTATGGGGACTTGCTTTGGCAACTCTGATATTTTTGCCGTGGATATTATGGAACAAGGGTTATTTCTTTTTCTACGGGGACTTCAATGTACAGCAGATACCTTTCTATCAGATGATACATGATGAAGTCAGAAACGGAAATATTGGTTGGAGTTATACTACCGATTTGGGTGCCAATATCATCGGCTCTTACAGCTTTTACATGATAGGAAGCCCGTTTTTCTGGATTACTCTGCCTTTTCCGAGCAGTTTCGTGCCCTACATGATAGCACCTTTGCTGATACTGAAATTTGCGTTTGCGTCGCTGGCGGCTTACACTTTCCTCAGAAGATATGTGAAAAATCAGTATTATGCTGTCATCGGTGCTTTGCTCTATGCATTTTCGGGATTTGGAATATATAATATCTTCTTCAATCACTTTCATGAGGCGATGATAACTTTCCCGTTCATGCTGGCGGCTGTCGATAATTTTATATACGAAAAGAAAAAAGGTCACATGGCATTTGCCGTTTTTGCATCTGCTTTTGTCAATTACTATTTCTTTGCAGGTCAGGCTGTATTTGTATTCATATACTGGTTTGTCAGAATGAGAACAGGCAGCTTTAAAATGTCCGTTAAGGAATTTTTGCGATTTGCTCTTGAAGTCGTTTCGGGCTTTTTGTGTGCAGGCATAGTTCTTGTTCCGTCTGTTCTTGCAGTCATACAAAATTCAAGGGTAAATAACTTTCCGAACGGCTGGGGGGCTGTCGTATATACAAGCGAACAAAGATATATGCATATCTTGGAGTCATTCTTCTTCCCGCCCGATATGCCTGCTTATGCCAACTTCACTCCCGATTCCAATGCAAAATGGGCTTCTGTGGCAGGCTGGCTGCCGCTGTTCAGCATGGTGGGTGTATTCTCTTTCTACAAGCTCAAAACTCATAAATGGCTGCGTGTTTTCATACCCGTGCTTTTCGTGATGGCTTTCATTCCGATATTCAACAGCTTTTTCCAGCTTCTTAATGTGGCATACTATGCACGCTGGTTCTATATGCTTACTCTCATGCTCTCGCTTGCAACAATACTTTGTCTTGACAGCCAAGAAACAGACTATTCAACAGGTCTTAAAGTCACTTTCGGCATTACCATGCTCATCACCTGCCTGATAGGACTTATGCCCACAACTTCTACCAATACAAAGGGCGTTGCCTCTACAACTTACGGCATTGAAAAATATCCCGACCGCTTCTGGATATGGGTAGGCATTGCTTTTGTAGGTTTGATTGCCCTCACATTTGCACTCAATTTCAGAAAAGCCCCCAAAGCTTTTCCAAGAATGCTTTCCGCAACGCTCTCCGTTCTCATTATTTTATACGGAAATGTACTTGTAGGAGTGGGCGTTGTCAATTCAAGCTACAAATATAAGTATATCTCCACTTACGCCATCGGAAACAGAGGGGCTTTCAAAGAACTGAAAGATATTAAAAGTGTTCGTTCAGACTTTTATGAAGAAATGGACAACATGGGTATGTACTGGCAAATTCCTACGATACAGGCTTTCCAAAGTATCGTTCCCGGCTCTGTTATGGATTATTACAAATCTATCGGAGTGGAAAGAAGTGTAGGCTCTCGCCCCGATTCTGAAGTATATGCTATCAGAAGTTTCCTTTCATGCAAATATCTCTTTGACAACATAACAGATTCAAAGGACTTTGCCAACAAGGGCGGTACAACCAAAATGCCCGGCTGGAAATTCCTTAAAACCAAAAAAAGCTATAAAATTTACGAAAACGAATATTACATTCCCTACGGCTTCACATACGACACCTATGTAACAACTGATGAATACAATGACTGTACAGAGAAAAACAGAAGTATTCTTATGCTTGAATCAATGGTTCTCACAAAAGAGCAGGCTAAAAAATATGCCGACATTCTCGAACATGATGACAAACTTTCCGACCATAAATATACTCAAGTGGAATATTTCAATGCCTGCAACGAAAGAAAAAAACTTGCCTGCAGTTCTGTCAAATTTGAAAACAATCAATTTACTGCCAAAATCAAAACAGGCGATACAAGAGAACTTGTATTTTTCAGTATTCCCTATGAAGACGGCTGGTCTGCAACCGTCAACGGAAAATCCGTTGCTGTTGAAAAGGTAAATGTGGGATTTATGGCAGTTGCCGTGCCTGCCAATACAGAATCTACCATCGTATTCACATACAGAACTCCCGGTATTATAGCAGGTATTGCCGTTACAGCAGGCGGTATTATCATTCTTGCACTTTATCTCATTCTTTATAAATCTCCCAAAAAGCGTGAAGATACAGGCATTCTTCTCTTTGACGACTTGGGCGAGGGTGAATTTGACAAAGAAATCAATGATTTCTTTGAAACCGTAAAGAAAGAGAAAAAAGAAAAGAAACCTAAAAAGCAAACAATCAAGAAAACCCAAAAGCCTGTTGAAAATACCGAAAATGTCGAAAAAGCTGAAAATGCTCCCGAAAAGCTCATGGAAGAACAGAATAGGGAAAATGAACAAATGAATAATGCGGACATCGGACAGCTTTTCGGAAGTGATGCCGAATCTGCCGATAACGAAAATTCAAGAACCAAAACGTAAATCGAGAGTGGAGTGTGAAGAGTG
>ONIF01000314.1 GCA_900317795.1 uncultured Eubacteriales bacterium
TTTCGGTGCAACGGCAGATAAAATTGAAACTGCAACGAAAAATGCCCCGACATATAAAGAGGGAAATCCCGTGATAATCCGTGTCAACAGCATGGAAGAAGCCGTACAGAAAGCCCGTGAAAATGCCGTATCGGGAGATATAGTGTCAATGTCGCCTGCAAGTGCAAGTTTTGATATGTACAAGAATTTTGCGGAAAAGGGTTTGCACTTCAAGAGAATTGTCAATGAACTGAAATAAGCAGTGTTCTGTCATTCCGAACGAAGTGAGGAATCTTTGTAACTGCCCGATGGGAGAGGTTTTATGGGGAATTATTATGTTTACATTCTTACAAATTGGAATAATCATGTCATGTATGTAGGTGTTACCAACAATTTGCAAAGGCGTATTTACGAACATAAAGAAAAGTTAATTGATGGTTTTACGAGTAAGTACAATGTAAATAAATTGGTTTATTATGAAGAAACTGCTGATATAAAAAGTGCAATATCAAGGGAAAAAGAATTAAAAGGTTGGAGAAGATCGAAAAAAGATGCTCTTGTTGCTACTATGAATCAAAATTGGGAAGATTTGAGTAAGGATTGGAAATAGAGATTCTTCGTCGCTGTCGCTCCTCAGAATGACAGTACTCAACGTCATTCCGAACGCAGTGAGGAATCTTTAAAAAATTGGAAAGTGGGATAAAATGAAAGAAATTTTGAAAAAATTGTGTATTGATAAGGGTGTTTCGGGCGGTGAAACCGAAATGTTTGATGTCATAAAGGAATTGGTGGGAGATTTTGCGGAAGTGTCGGCTGACGGCATGGGAGATATTCTTGTCACAATGGGCGATAATAATTCAAAAAAGCATATCATGCTTGACGCTCACGTTGATAGAATTGGACTTGTTGTGACATACATAAATGAAAATGGATTTATCAAAGCCGAGCCTGTCGGGGGAATAGATTTGCGTACATTGCAAAGCAGTGCCGTGAAAGTGCTGGGAAAGGAAAATATTTTAGGTGTCATTTGCACAATGCCCCCGCATTTGTCAAAGAATGATGACGAGCTTTCAAAAGACAAGATATGGATAGATACGGGGCTTTCCGCTGATGAAGTCAAAAAGCTTGTTTCTTTGGGGGATAAAATCATTGTATGCAGTGAATTTAGAGAACTGTTAAATAATCAGGTTGCCGTGTCAGCTCTTGATAATCGTGCAGGGTGTGCGGTATTGGTGAAGTGTGCGGAATTATTGAAAGATAAAAATTTGCCGTGCAGATTGTCGCTTGTATTTTCGGTGCAGGAAGAAACAAGTGAATTGGGTGCAGGCATTTCGGCATATTCGCTTGAACCTGATGAAGCCGTTGTTGTAGATGTGGGATTTGCCAAACAAGACGGTGTATCCGATGAAAAAAGCGGTAAAATCGGCGGTGGGGCAATTATCAGCATATCACCTGTTTTGTCAAAGAAAGTGACGGATAAAATTAAGGATATTGCAAAACGTCTTGACATGGAATGTGATTATGAAGTGTGCGGAGGTTCGACAGGCACTAATGCCGATAAAATTTCATCATCAAGGGGCGGTATTATGACAGGCTGTATATCCATTCCCGAAAAAAATATGCATACACAAGTGGAAGTGGTATCGCTTGACGACATGGAAAAAATAGCGGAATTGCTTTCAATTTATGTACAGGAGGGAGGTGCTTGCAATGCTTGATTACGGACTTTTGGAAAGATTGTGCAGGGCTGACGCACCGTCGGGATTTGAAGATGAAGTCAGAGAGATTATTTTAAGCGAAATAAAAGACTATGCCGATAAAATCACGGTTGACAATATGGGAAATGTGCTTGTATTCAAGAAAGGCAAGGCAACGCCAAAGAAAAAATTATTGCTTTCGGCACACATGGACGAAGTGGGCTTTATCGTCACGGATATCAAATCAGACGGCACATTGAAATTTGCGGAAGTGGGCGGTATCAATGATACGGCTGTATTTGCTAAACAGGTAAAAGTTGGTAAAAATAAAATATCGGGTGTCATCAATGCCAAGCCAACGCATTTACTGAGTGCAGACGAGAGAAAAAAAGTTCCTTCAAAAGATACTTTGTGCATTGATATTGGTGCAAAGGATAAAGAAGATGCGGAAAAATACGTTTCATTGGGAGATATGGTTGTATTTGACAGCCCATACGAAAATAAAAACGGCAGGATTATTTCCAAAGCCATTGATGACAGATTCGGCTGTTTGGTATTGATAGAGATGATAAAAAGTGAATTGCCGTATGATATGTATTTCAGTTTTGTCGTGCAGGAGGAAATCGGATTAAGAGGGGCAAAAGCGGCAGCTTATACAATCAATCCCGATTGTGCGATAGTAATTGAAGCCACAACAGCGGCAGATGTGCCGTTTGCGGAAGATGAAAAAAGAGTTTGTTTAGTGGGGGGCGGTGCAGTCGTTTCATTCATGGACAGGTCAACTATGTATGATAAGGAATTTTATCAGATAGCAAGGTCGGCGAATGCCAAAACTCAGACAAAAACCATGATTGCAGGCGGAAATGATGCGGGTGCAATACACTGTTCAAGGGGCGGTGTAAGAACGATAGCAGTTTCAGTGCCGTGCAGATACATTCATTCATCAAGCAGTCTTGCAAGCGTTGACGATATGGAAAGCGTATTTGAAGTGGTGAAATACACGGCAGAGAAAATTTTGTCGAATGTGGAATGATGAGTGAGGAATGAGGAATGATATTCTACATTGACAGCGGAAAAATTGAGGATTTGTTGAAACTTGTATGTGCGGAAAATAT
>ONIF01000041.1 GCA_900317795.1 uncultured Eubacteriales bacterium
CCAAAAATCAAGCGGAACATTTTTTGAGTGTTCCGCTTTTCATATTACTTTTTAACTTTTTTCAGTGCAACCGCAAGAGCCTTAGAAACAGCTGTACCTATTGCAAAACAAATTCCCGCTTCAATGAGTGCCTGCACACCTACCATTGCAGTAAAAAGGGCAAATACGTTGTCTGCACCCTTGTCACTTGCAATATTCTGTATGGGAGCGGAATTGTAAAAAAGAATAAACAGCGTACTCATAAAAAGCAGAGTATTCAGCAAAGGCACAGAAAGACTTCCTACTGCATAGGATATGAAATTTGTTTTATCAATTTTCTTTACGCCCTGAAAGATAAGACCGCCCAGCCAGCCTTCCAGCACTCTCGGCACTACACACAAAATAAACGTAAAGAAAGGATTTAACTGAAACAACGCACCTGTCAATGCACTCATTCCCGAAACAGCCTGTATAAAGCTTGTAATTCCAAAGATACCGCCTATAATAGCAGAATCACGGGGTTTCAGCACCGTTGCGGAAATGATTACGGGCACTGTCATAAGAGTGATACTCAAAACGGGTGTTTTGATATATCCTATCGGTGTAAAGCACATGATAAAACATATTGCCGTAAGCAGTCCGAGTGCCGCAAGTTCATAGCTACTTTCACTTCTTGCGTTTCTTGCATTTTGGGGAGATTTATTTTTTATCTCCTTTTTCTGTTCTGATGTAATAGCTTTCATAAAAATTTACCTCCTACTATTTTCAATGCAGAATTCATAATGCATAATGCATAATTATTCCGCATACGAAATACAGTGAATTATATTTTTCAAAATTTTTCTTTCAAAGTCATTTACTGCCATCATAATCATTGCACATTGCACATTGCTAATTGCACATTGATTTTACGGTCAGCGGTGACGTATAGAGTGTGGAGTGTTGGGAGTGGAGAGTGGAGCGGTTATATTTTACATTTTTTGGAAAACAGCTCCACTCTTCACTCTTCACTCTCCACTCTGAATTCAAGGGTTTTTGTGAACGGCAATGGTTATATCCTGTTCATCTTCGGTATCGGGTTTTTTGGGAGATTTTTTTTCTTCGGGGTAGTAGTCATCATCAAGGTATGATGCAACCGAAATGTCATCTCTGATACCCGGAGTGGGAATGCCGTATTTGAAGATATATTCATATCTTGCTTTGGCTTTTTTAAGGCGGAGTTTCGCACTCTTTATCGCATCGCATATCTGTGAAACATCAGTTTCTTCCGCCTTGCCTTCAAGCATTTTATAATAGTGCTTGCCAAGTGCGATATAAGCACGATTAAGAATTTCCGTTTCATTTTTAATGACCGCTTCAATTCTGTTAAGCTGTGCTTTTTTTCTGTTCTTGTCTATGAGATAATCAAGGGAATCAGACAGAGCCAGACTGAATTTTTCAACCAGATCCATTTTCTACACGCCTCCTTTTACAGTAGTAAAATTTATTATACAACGATTGGATTGGAATTATTTATTTCTGCCGCAGCAGTTTTTATATTTTTTGCCGCTGCCGCATGGAGGCTTTTTTGATAACTGTACGGGGAGTGTCATCTCCGTCAAGGTTTGTATAAGTGGGCTTTGCGACCTGCTCACGCTCAAGGAATTTTCCCGCTGCTTTCTGAATTTCATCTTCGGAATAGCTTTTCTTTTCAGCCTTTTCGATTTCTTTGGCACTCTTTACGGGGAGTTCTGTTTCAGGCTCGTCATCTGCATTGATAGGAGTTACAATACCCTCTGCACTCAACTCTCCGTTTTCGTCAATGCTGACACCCGTTGTGATAGTTTCAGCCTGTGTGACAGCCTGTGCGGCTCTCTGAGCCTGGAGTGCGGCAAGTGCAGCCGCTCTTGCACGTCCGCTTGCAGCCCTCTTGATTGCAAGGTCACGCATTTCATCACGTTTTGCAGCCATTTCTTCCTGTTCTTTCAGTCTTTCGCTGACACGCTTCGGCACTACCATCAAAATTTTAACTGTGTCCTCTCTGATACATTTTACCATATCGTCAAACATATCAAAGCCTTCAATTCTGTATTCAACAACAGGGTCATGCTGACCGTAGGAACGCAGGCGAATGCCCTTTTTGAGTTCTTCCATAGCGTCTATATGTTCCATCCAGTAGTTATCGACATTTTTAAGCAGATAAACTCTTTCAAGTTCACGCATGGTTTCTTCGGGAATGAGTTTTTCATTTGCTTCATACTCATTGACAGCTTTTTCCGTGAGAGTGTTCAAAATATACTCTTTCTCCAGATTTTCAAGGTCATCTTCCGTGAAGTTGGCGGTTTCGTCGTCATCATCTGTGATAAGCCAGCCCTTTAATGCCTCACGCAGACCTTTCAAGTTCCAGTTATCCTTTTCTTCATAGGGGAGATTTTCCGCAACGATACCTGCAATCGTGTCTTTTATCATGCCGATAATGGTATCACGGAGATTTTCACCGTCAAGCACCTGGTCACGCTGAGTATATATTATCTCACGCTGACGGTTCATTACGTCGTCAAATTCAAGTACGCTCTTACGTATATTGAAGTTTCTGCCTTCAACCTTTGCCTGTGCACTCTCTATTGTTTTTGAAAGGAGAACGCTTTCAAGGGGAGTATCCTCCTCACCGGGCATTTTATCCATGATTTGAGCAATTCTGTCGCCTGCAAAAAGTCTTAACAAGCTGTCCTCTGCCGAAAGATAGAAACGGCTTGCACCGGGGTCACCCTGACGACCCGAACGACCTCTCAACTGATTGTCGATACGTCTTGACTCATGCCTTTCCGTGCCCATGATGAACAGACCGCCTGCATTGCGAACCATTTCAGCCTCGACTTCAATTTCCTTTTTGTACTTTTCAAGGAGCGTTTTATAAGTTTCTCTTGCATTGATGATTTCTTCATTATCCGTTTCGGCATAGCCTGTTGCCTCGTTGATGAGTTCTTCCGAAAAGCCCTGCTTACGCATATCGGCTACCGCAAGAAATTCATCATTACCGCCAAGCTTTATGTCCGTACCACGTCCTGCCATGTTGGTAGCAATGGTTACTGCACCGAATTTACCTGCCTGTGCGACAATCTCAGCTTCCTTTGCATGGAGTTTCGCATTGAGGACATTGTGTTTAATGCCTTTCTTTTTCAGCAAGGCACTCAAAGCCTCCGACTTGTCGATTGAAACAGTACCTACAAGTACAGGCTGACCTTTTTCATTAGCCTCAATAATATCCTCTATCATAGCCATGTATTTGCCCTTTTCGGTTTTAAATATAACATCGGGGTAATCCACTCTTTGAATAGGCTTATTGGTAGGTATCTCGATTACATCAAGCTTATATATTTCGGAAAATTCCGTTTCCTCCGTCATGGCAGTACCTGTCATACCCGAAAGCTTTCTGTAAAGACGGAAGAAGTTCTGGAAAGTGATAGTGGCAAGGGTTTTGCTTTCACGCTGTACGGCAACACCCTCTTTTGCTTCAATAGCCTGGTGAAGTCCCTCATTATAGCGTCTGCCGTACATCAAACGTCCCGTAAACTCGTCAACTATGATAATTTCGCCTTTTTCGTTGACAACATATTCAATATCCCTTTTCATTACACCGTTGGCTTTGATAGCCTGATTGATATGGTGCTGAATGGTGATATTTTCGGGGTCTGTGAGATTTTCAAGATTAAAGAAAGCCTCCGCTTTTTTAACGCCTATCGGTGTAAGAGTAGCCGTTTTGGCTTTTTCGTCAACAATATAGTCAATGCCCTCTTCTACATAAATATCATCATTATCTTCTTTAGCGTCTGTTTCCGTGATAGTTTCGTATTTAAGGGACTTTGCAAAAACATCTGCCCTTTCATAAAGGTCTGTCGATTTATCGCCCTGCCCCGAAATGATAAGCGGAGTACGGGCTTCATCTATGAGAATGGAGTCCACTTCATCGACGATTGCAAAATTATGACCTCTCTGCACTTTGTTTTCTTTATAGACAACCATGTTGTCACGCAGATAGTCAAAGCCGAGTTCATTGTTGGTTGCGTATGTGATGTCGGAATTGTAGGCGGTCTTACGTTCATCGTTGGTGGAATCATGCTGAAGAATGCCTACCGTCAAACCGAGAAAACGGTAAATTTTGCCCATCCACTCAGCGTCACGCTTTGCAAGATACTCATTGACGGTAACAACGTGTACACCGTCGCCTGCAAGGGCATTCAAGTATGCAGGGAGAGTTGCAACGAGAGTTTTACCTTCACCTGTTTTCATTTCGCTGATACGTCCTCTGTGGAGGATAATTCCACCGATAATCTGCACGGGGAAGTGCTTCATTCCAAGCACACGCCATGATGCTTCACGGCATACCGCAAACGCTTCGGGCAAAATTTCATCAAGTATAATATCTTTCTTTTTCTTGTCGTCAACACCCTCAAACATTGCTTTAAATCTTGCGGTTTCCGCACGAAGTTCTTCATCGGAATATTTTTGATATTTTTCTTCCAGTTCAAGCACCTTATTTACCAAGGGCTGTATTTTTTTAAGTTCACGACGGCTGTTTCTGCCGTTGAACCAAGATTTGAATCCCATCAGTCAGTTCACCTCATATAAAAAATCCTTTTTATTATATCATACAAACAATAATTTTTACAACACCTAAAAGGCAAAAATTTTATATTTCTTCTTCAATTTCTTCTACCATGTCTTCTTCCACAACTCTTATTATGACATTTTTGCCCTGCATATCCTCTTTATTAGCCTGCACGACAAAGCAAAGGGTATTCAAATCATCTTTATTTTCGGCAGGCTGTGTGCATACTTCTATTACATAGTCATTATCTTCAATCGTGATAGTACCTACTTCCGTTTCGGTATTTTTATCATACTGAACAGGAATAACGATTACCGACATAAATTCAAAATACGTGTCGTCAAATTTCTCTGCAAGGGTATTGAATTCCACACCGTTTTCAACGTCATTCAGCGAGAAAGTACTTTCATAGCTGTTTACAAAATCTTTCAGTTCGGCAGTACTTGAAAGAAGATAATATTTGGGGTTAGTCATATCTATGGCACTGCTGTCCGCCTTTGAATCGTTTACATCAATCGGAGTATATGTAACATCAAGGTATTTTGTAGATGGTTCTCCTCCGATGTCCGACGGAGTGGGAATGGGATTGGAATTTTCATCAACAGGCGTTCCCTCTTCATCTTCATGGTAGATATATTCATTGCCGTCCTCGTCAACGATAATATCGCCCTCTTTCGGACCCATATCCTCCTCGTCATCTGAAACAGTCACTTCGGGCTGTTCCGTTGATTCTTCCGAATTTTCTCCGTTCTGGCTTTCAGCGGAATTTTCGGTATTTTTTTCATCTTTGGAAACACCGTCTGTTTTTGAATTTTCGGCTGACGTTTCTGCCGACTGAACAGAACTTTCCGTTGTGCTTTCATCGGGAACAGAGGGAGTTTCCGACGATGTACCTGCACCCGAACAGCCCGCAAGCGACAATGCAACCAATGAGCCTATCAACAGCATGGATAATCTTTTTTTCATTTCAAAATCTCTCCTTTAATAAATTATATATATACAGCCCGTAAAGGCGGTATTCATGAATTGAGCGGAACATATACAAGTTCCTTTACACTTTTGAGAAATCTGCACGGTTCAATTTTTTTGCTTCCGCATGACGTGCAGAAAATCGGTCTGCCGTCAGAAACAGTTATATTTGTATTCATACAGCGAAGTTTTGCTTTGCCCCTCTCCTTTTCCGCACCCGCAGATGACAGGGACGTTATCTTATCTATTTCATCATCAAGACTTTCCTTTTCAAGACCGTCCGCAATGCCCTTTGCAATTATCGGCACGGATATGTATTTTTCTATGTCAAGGGAGGAAGTGTAAAATCTTCCGCATGATGTGCATTTAAATCCTGTCAGCACCTCCGCAGAATGCCCGAAATTACTCCTGATAAAATCTATTCCGACAGATTTGCCCTCCAATAGCAAGCCTCCCAGACGTATCATCATGGCAACCAATCCCCCGAAAAGCTGATTTGTCCATAAAGCCTGCTCAGCCGAAGAAAAATCCTCGGGTTTGAATTTAAAAGTCCTAAAACGACCTGTATCGGAGAATTCCGAAAGCATACACTGCACATCTTTGTCAGACTGCCATTTTTTAAGACAGCTTTCCACTATTTCCGCATACTTGTCTTCATTGAAATCGCTGAGAAGTTTTTTCATGCCTTTGAGAGTTGTTTCATAAAATTCCATAAAAACGATTCCTTTCCGCAAATTAAAATAAGCATAACTACATTATATACGAAAACTTCTTATTTAACAAGCGTTTCATAAAAAATTTAAAAATAAGTTCTTAATGAAGTTGACAAAAACCTTATCATAAATTATACTTAATATGGTAAATAGTATTGTTTTATGACCAACGACACAAAAAAACGAGGAATTGACCATGTTAAAATGCGAAAAATGCGGTTCTAATGTACCGAATGAAAGCAAGTTCTGCCTAAACTGCGGAAACAGAATAGACAGTTCTGCACCAAAACACTTTTCACTTGATGAGATTGCCCGTCAACAGCAGGAACAGGAAAGCAATGCTTTCAGTATTACGCCCGAAGTTCCCGATGATGACCCCGAATCATATCTTCCGCCCATAGGGGCTAAGGAACATTCCGAAATACCAAAAGGTGAGATAGACCCCGAATATTTTAACAGAAAGCCCCTGCCCAGCATACAGGCGGCAGACCCGCTTGAACTTCTTGATGCAGATACACCCGAACTTCCCCCCATAGGATTCAGCGACCAAATGCAGATAGAAGATATAAAAATGCCCGAGGGGATAAGGCATTATCACGGAAATTTTGCCGTGCCGAGAAATCTGCAAATGCAGACCTGCATACCCGTTTCCGAAAACGGTGATACTTATTCTATGCTTATGCAGGCACAAATGCAGTATCAAATGACAGGTGACAACGCTCACGGTGATAAAGAACATTTTTCGGTGATACCCGAAAATTTGCAGATACGTTTCAGAAATGACACGGATTCTTCAATCAAAAAATGCTCTTTTAATGATTTCTTTATAGACGAGTATTCTCCGCAAAAAGATATACCGCCTGCCGTGACGGAACGCAAGAAAAAAACGGTTGTACCAAAAAAAGTGTCTGTAAAACCGAAAGTAAGCTCTCCCAAAAATACCGTTGAGGAACAGCCCAAAGTTCCGAAAGTGACATTTGAAAAATCCGCTCCCCCTCCCCAGCCGACAGTCACTTTTGAAAAACCTGTACCTCCGCCCGAGCCGAAAGTTACTCTTGAAAAATCTGCACCTCCGCCCGAGCCGAAAGTTACTCTTGAAAAATCCGCACCTCCACCCGAACCGAAAGTTACTCTTGAAAAATCCGCACCTCCGCCTGAGCCGAAAATTACTCTTGAAAAATCCGCACTTCCGCCCGAGCCGAAAGTTACTCTTGAAAAAACTCCCGATATTCCCAAAAACGACTTTACATCAGAGAGTTTTGAAATACCAAAAAATGATTTCGGCAATACACAAAATAATTTTAATTTTTCACAAAACAATTTCAATAACCAAAGTTTCAGCACTCCTCAAAATAACTTCAACAACCAAAGTTTGAGTACTCCTCAGAATGACTTCAATAACCAAAATTTCGGCACTCCTCAGAATGATTTCAATAACTTTATGTTCAGCGACACCCAGAGTAATTTTGGAAGTCAGTCTATGGGAGGGTATAATGATTTTAATAAACCCACTATGAGTTACAGTTCAAGCGGTTATGCAACCGTTATGCCTTCTTATACACAGAGTACTTTTGACAAAATTATGCTTATTTCGGGCTTGGCACTCTTTGCTTTGAGAGCTGTATTGATTATATTATTGATACTTATGGCAGGCGGTATATTCGGTGATGTCGGGGGCAGTGCCTTTAATAATTTCAGTATGGGCGGAAGCACCTATAACGGTGATGTGACTTTTGATAAAGAAAGCGTTAAATGGTCCAATCTCAACGGTGGGGGACTTGCTGCCGAAGATGATGACGGAAACGTTTATTATACCAATGCAGGCGGGTGTTTATGCAAAATATCCCCCGACGGTATGTCAAAAAGCATTATCTATAACGGCTCCCGCACCAATAATTATATACTCTATATCAATTTCCATAATGACAAAGTTTATTTCCTTGCGTCTGTCACGGGAAAAAACTATTCCGTATGCTCAGTCGATAAGGACGGCAAAAACTTCAAAGTATATAGTGAAGCAAAAAATCCCGTCTGCCTGCTTGCCCACGGCAATTATCTTTATTACATAACGGAAGATTCTCAGAAGATAGACAGGATAAACCTGAAAACAGAAAAATCCGAAAGATTTTATAACGCCTCGGGTGCTGTTACCAATATGTTCGTACACGGAGATAAAATGTATGTTCTTTCTATAAGCAGTCAGTATTCGGGCGGAAATGTGGAGGCTGTCAATGTTGCCGCACCCTCGGCAATAGTACCTGTAAGCTTTGAGTATATGTCACAACGCATTAAACCTATGGGCATATCTCTCAACGGTGATAAAATTATCATTACAGAAGACGGAATTGTCTATTCATGCAGCGTTGACGGAGGAAGTGCCGAAAAATTGGGCGGCTCTAATATCGTAAAAGTCGCAGGCTGCGGAAGTCATATATATTACCTGACTGTGGGCGGCAATATCGAAAGTGCGGCTTTGGCTGTTGCAGACGGCTCTACTTCGGGTATTTTCCGCCTTGGCATGATGGAAAATGACGGCTCATCAACATACACCGTAAAAGATGATGTGATATACTTTTCCGCTGCCGGAAACAGAATATACTATGTAGGCAGTGACGGATATATGTACAGCATGGCAACCAACGGTACGGATATACAAACTGTACCTTAATTATCAAGAAAGAAGGAAATTTGAAATGATAGTTGTAGATATTAGAAATATTTTCGCTGAAAGAAATATTCAGCTTTCCGATGTGAACAATGAATATATATATTACCTCGAGGAAAAAAACGAAAACGGACAAAATGAGCTTTTTGTGCTTGAATACGACCGTTCTTCGAGAAAAGAAAGACTTATCGCCAATTACTCTCTTGAGGACCCCACTTTTGTGGAACATCTCTTTACTTTTGAAAAAACTATCCTGCTTATTCTCGAAAACGGCTCAAACAGTCTTTGGCTGATTGAACTCGACAAGAAAACAGGCATGGAGAAAAACAGAAAAAAAGTTGTCTGCACGGGTGCTTTCAAAGAATGCACAGCCCTCGACAGCGAACATCTTCTTATCACAATGTCACCCGACAGCGATAATGCGGAAATATTCCGTAAATATAAAGAAGTTACGGGCTGCGACAGTTTGTGTTATCTCTACGACCTCACCGACAACAAAAAGTATTTTGTAAAATCCTCTCTTATCGCAAAGGCAGGCTGCAGTAATATAAAAATTATCACAGTAAAAGGTGAGAAATTTGCGGTTATACTCGACCCCTATGCAGAAGAAGATGTAAAAGAAAATTTCTTTAAAGAGCAAAGATGGGTTCACAGCGATATAAGAGATAATATCTGGATATGCCGTCTTGCCGAACTCGAAAAGGAAATTGAACTCGGCAAAGAGATAATTACAAAACGCTGTATTGCAAGTGCGGATATAAAGGCACTTGTAAGATACATGGGAGTTGCGGGAAATAAAATATATTTCCGTGCAAAAGAATTTAAGAGCGGAACCGAAAAAATATGCAGTTATGATGTTCCCGTGAACCGCCTTGAAGTTGAAACTACCCTGCATTCCAATGACGACAGCGTTATGTATATAGTAGAGGAAAGCCCGTTCAAAATATATTCCATTCTCGAGGGCGTACAGCAAAAATATGTAAAAGGTCTTGTCAATTCCGAAGTCGAATTGGAATATGACAGCGAAATGGGCGATTTTGTATCATGCATGGACAACAGATATGTAATAACAAACAGAATTCTCCACAGCACAGAAGATAATGCCTCTTTTAAATACTGCTTTATCTATGATGCAAAGCTGAATAAATATGAAAGCTACTCCTGCAACTCCTACGTAAAAGGAAATACCCTTATACTTTATTAAAATAAGGGAGTGGGAAATTTGAAAAAACTGCTTTGTTTTGGTGATTCAAACACATACGGCTTCAGATACTACGACAGAGGAAGATTTGACGAAAGCATAAGGTGGACAGGACTGCTGACAGAACGGCTTAAACCTTACGGAATAGAAGTGATTGAAAGCGGTCTTAACAGCCGTACAACTGTATTTGACTATGCCGAAAAGCATGGCAAAAATGGAAATAAGGCTCTGCCACTGATACTTGAAGAAAATTCACCTGTTGACATTGTAATTGTAATGCTTGGCACAAATGACTGTAAAACGGAATTTCATGCAGACAGCGATATGATAGCAAACGGGATTGAAACGATTATCAATCAAATAAAGCTTGCTGATGAAAACACAAAAATTATTCTTGTATGCCCCCCATTTATCGACAAATGCGTTACAGAAAGAGGATTTTCACAAAGTTTCGATGAAAACAGCGTGTATAAATCCATTGAAATAAAAGATAAATTCAAACAGTGTGCATTGAAAAATAACTGTGTATTTGTAAATGCTTCGGATTTTGCCGATACAAAATCGACAGACGGCATACACCTCAATGAAAAAGGACATTATGCCCTTGCAAAAGCATTATTTGAGTGCATAGAAAAAAATTTTTTATGAGAATAAAAAATACTGTGCGGAAAAAATCAAAATTTCCGTACAGTATTTTTTCTACTATAAGCAATTACTCCGTTGTTTCGTCAGCTTCAGTTGTTTCGGTATTTTCGGTTACTTCGGCTGTTTCAGTCGTTTCGGCATTTTCGGTTGTTTCAGATGTTTCCTCTGTTTTTTCTTCGTCTGTCTTTGGAAAAACATCTTCCGCTTTCAAAACAGTCAAGTCCTCTTGGGTGTGTTCCTTGTCATTATACAATCTGCTGGACTGCCTTTGTACTGCCTTTTCAAAAATATTTCTGACCTCTCTCGCATTGGCAAAATTGTCGGGCTTTGTCAAAACCATAAGCTGAAAAAATTCAGGCAGCTTCTCTTTCAATTCTTCATCGGGAACATACTGGTATTTTTCACACATCAACATGAAAATCTTTTCCAATTCCTCCGCATTGTAGTCATTGAAATAAAGATATTTATTAAAACGGGAATTAAGTCCCGGATTGGAATTGATAAACCTATTCATTAAATCGGGATAACCTGCAACTATGACAATGAAATCATCTCTGTTATCTTCCATTGCCTTCAAGAGAGTGTCTATGGCTTCTTGACCGAAATCATTTCCTCCGCTTCCCTCGGGTGCCAATGTGTATGCCTCGTCAATGAAAAGCACTCCGCCCATTGCGGAATCTATCAGTTCTTTTGTTTTGATAGCGGTCTGTCCGACATAGCCTGCAACCAAACCCGAACGGTCCGTTTCCACAAACTGCCCTTTTGAGATAACTCCCAACTCTTTATATAAATTTGCAATAATTCTTGCAACAGTCGTTTTGCCTGTACCGGGATTGCCGTAAAAAACCAAATGCTTGCTGAAATCCGGCACCGACAAATTCATCTTTTTTCTTTCTTCATTGATAGTAATTGTATGAATAAGCAAATTAACGTCTTCCTTTACGGCAGACAGCCCTACAAGTGCATTCAGCTCGGCAAGATATTTTTCAACATTGGCTTTTTTATCGGCACTTTCCTGTTCAGCGTCAGATGACTTATCCGATACACTTTTATCCTCCTGTGCAGGCGGTGTATCTGATGTGGTTTTATCTTCCCCCACATTCTTTTTGGCAGGCTGTTGAAAAAGTATCTTATTTAGAGATTCACTTAACTCACTCATCATGGATTCATCAAAATCATTGCTAAGTATATTATCCAATTCCATTTTCTTCACCCTCTGTTTATCAAGACTATTTTACTTATTATACAATAATCCATAATTTATGTCAACAAATTTATGCAACTATTCACATTACAATCTCTTACAAAAAACATTTAGTTTGTCAAGATTCTTATAAAAGCAGAAATCCCGTCAATGCAAACTTCATTATATACGCTTTCGAATTCTTTTACAGTTTCTATCAAATCATTCGTAAGTTGGGAATCAAGTTTCAATACCTTGCATATCACATTTCCGACTTTTGCATTATGCCTGTCAGCTTGTTCAACCGTTTCAAATGTCTGAGAATAACTTTCCAAACCCCAAAAATCTGCATAATAGGTGTAAGCACAATGTGCTTTATATTGATTATTTTCACAAAATACCTGTACATAAAATGTTTTTTCCGAAAATGGAGGAAAATAACAACATTCCATACACATTTTATCATTAGGCAACAGCAAGTTGAATTGTTCAAGATATTTTTTAGCTATTTCAATATTTTTAAAAATACAATTTTCATTCATAAAATACTCCTAAACAAACAATTCATATTGATATTCAATACTGTTTTCATTGGAATTTTTATTGTGTCTGTCATAACTTTCGGCAGTTTTTGTCATACCTATTTT
>ONIF01000315.1 GCA_900317795.1 uncultured Eubacteriales bacterium
CAGGATTATCAGCCTTGAATTTTGTTGTGTTGAATTTGGATGAAATGACCTGTTTCCATGAAATTTTGTACTTGCCTGCAAAGCCTGTTTCATTTTCCTTCAGCACATTCTTGATACGATTGCAAACCGCATCTTTAGCACTTGTCAGCCTGTCAATTTCGTTGGAAAGCCTGCTGTACTCTTCGCATTCAGAAATGAGTTCTTCAGGAAGTTTCACAGCCAGACCGTTCGACACATTATATTTGCTGTTGAAATACTCCGTTGTAGCCCTTGTGCCGTCAATATCAGGAGCAATACCGCCTAAAACATTCACTTTCCAGAAACATTTTTCCATAGCAATGATTTTGGAAATAATCTCATTATCACGCTCGATCAGCTTGTACAGGAAATGATTGCCGCCAATCAGTGCAGCTATGTAGGCTTTTTTGGTATCCGTTACAGCCATGTAGTGTTGTAATTGGAGCATATACTCCGGCGGAATACCGCTTTGCCATTCGTCAAGTTTATATGCTGATGCAGTCTTGGCTTCAAATATGCACATTTCGCCATTGAGGTTTATCACCCCATCAAGATTGGCAAGCATAAAAAGATAGGTTGCACTTTGCAGGAGCATATGCTTTTGTCTGACCTTTAAGCCTGTTCTTTCCATGAACTCTCTGCGGATGACAGGTTCAAGCACCGTACCAAAGTGGGTATATTCATTTTCACTTTCGGCAGGTTCTGTCTGACCTGTCTTTTCCAGCCAGAGCTGATATGCCGACTTGTAGTGATTGATTCCGGCGATAACTGATACATCTGAACCGCCGATTCCCATTGTTCTGTACCTGAGCCAGTCGGCACGACTCATGTTTACAGTTTTTACCAGTGCTCTTGCATTCACGACTGTCACTCCTTCTTTTTCTCAAGCAAGAACTTAATGAATTCCTCAGCAATGTCTACGAGGATTCCGCCGATAAGTATCAGGATAGTTTTTGTCTGCTTCATTTTTTGCACTTCCTTTCATCGCACATATGCGTTATTCAAAGGAATAATATATAGCTGTAAGTGGAAACTTTCCGTTTTACAAAAAGCCAAAACTGACAAACACTACAATAAAATGAAGTAAACCGATTTCAACCTGATTTACGAAAGGGAGGAACACAGAAAATGTTTGAGAAAATGCCTGATATACTGACATTCAAGGAGTGCCAACAGATACTAAAGATCGGAAAAAATTCTCTGCTGAATTATTTACATTCGGGAGAACTCGACGGATTCAAGCTTGGCAGCAGATGGCGTATCTATAAGTACAGCCTGATAGAATTTCTGACCAAGCGATAAGAAAAGCAGCTGCATCATTGAGAAATATCTGGTGCAGCTGCTATATATTATATTTGATTATATTGTCATTATTATTTCAACTATTTGTCATGCAGTTTGCTGCTTTTGATATATTTTTCCAAATCGGCAACAGCTATTCTTCTTGACCTCGGTCCTATCATAATAACCGGGAGGTCGCCTGATTTGATGAGAATATTTACCTTTTGCTTACTGATATGAAGGATTTCAGCCACTTTTTCTACTGTCAATAAATCAAAATTCATTTCCGACATAAAACATCACCTTCTTTCTGCCTTTGGAGTGTTTAATTTTATGATAGATTATATTTTCTTTTTGCTCATCGTTCAATTTTTTGCTATCTGTATCTATATTTTTTTCCATTTCATTTCCCTCGTGGAAATTAAATCCAAATAACGTATCTAATGATGACAGAAATGATATTTTTTCATTGATAACCGGAATGGGAGAAAATCCCAATTTACTGAATGGTGACAGCTTTTTGATTTTAGATTTTTTCGTGTGGTAAGTTTCATAGGAATAGCGATCCATGTTCTTGCGGTCACTAATGATAGAAAGGATTATTTTGGTCATTTTTCGCTCTTTAGCACTATCAGGATATGCCCTATGTATAAATCTTTCCTGCCAGTCCGAGGAGACAAAGCATAAGTCTGTAGGATATTTGAAAATTCCCGAATAAAAATCTTTAAAAATCATTTCCCTGTTGTTATAAAAATAAAATATTGCTTCGTCAGTATCCAAATAGCTTGCGTGTTTTCTTATGTATCTTCTGTTAAGGCGTATTTCCACTCTCATGGTATTCTTATAGTATTTTCTTATACGCTTAGGATATTCTTGGTCAACCGCAGCCCGGTGTTTGTTGTAAACGACAAATTCAACTCCTTGTGAATTGTTTACTACATTGAATGAGTCCTCTATACGAAAATCTTCGGTATTTTCTTCCAGTTCGGTGTTGTGCTTATATCCATATCCCAATGTCATAGTTCTCATCAGTAATATATATTCCTGGATAATTGGTTCTGGAATGAGCCTTATGTCTCTGGTTATATCAAGCCTTACCAATTTAAAATCGTTCAATATCAAAGATGGGAACATATTGCTGATCATGATGTTCAGATTATCAATGGCAGCAGATAAATCATTGTAATCTTTTATTTTATTTGAATATGTTTCAGAGTCGATCAATCTGCTTGGATTGACCTTTAATAAAAGTTTATGGTTTCCTTTTCCGTCCCTGCATTCATTGGGACATGGCAGACTATATATGGTGATTCCAAAAGGGCAATAGTCTGTACAAGTATATATTCCATCCATTTTTATAAATGTGATGTTTTTCGTCAAGTCCATTATGTTTTCAAAGCTGTCTCTGTAAGAGAGTGCAAAAGTATGTATAAAATCATTATTCATTAGTTATTACCTCCAAAAAATTTTTATTTAATAATATGTTATAC
>ONIF01000350.1 GCA_900317795.1 uncultured Eubacteriales bacterium
AATATTTTTCAAATATCAAAAACATTTCAAATTTATTTTTGATATCTTTTAAAAATTTTTCAAAATAAAATGTTTTTAAATCACCATCACTTTGATTCTCCTCTTTTACCGTTAAAAGATCATATATCTTTCCTTTGGCAATTATCATATTTTCATCTCCTTCAGCAATTCCGCAGCACCTGCCGCACAAGTTTTTATATCTTTCATGCCTATCCTGCCGATAATTTCAAGATACGGGCTTTCAATACCGCAGCCGCATTGTTTGCCGTCATGGAGTATTCCAAGGTCATCTGTCATAACACTCAAAATCGGACACGCTTTCAGCATGGGGGTCATGAGATTGACAAGCCCTTCTTTTTCATTTCCCAAGACTTCAAGAGTATCTGCATCACGAATCAATACACGGCTGTAAACGGGTATATGAAAGTGATGATTTTTGCAGTCGCAGTATAAAACAGGGTGTTCGACTGCCCCGAAAAATTCGATGATATTGCTGTCATCAATATCAAGCACCTTTTTGGCAAGTTCATAAAAAATATCTTTATCTACCTGTTCGGTGTAGAACTGTTTCCAGCCCCCTCCCAAAAGTATTTTTGAATTTTTGGGCAGTTTTACATGAATATTTCTTTCGTCCATCATTTTCATCAAGAAATATGTATATGACGGAAAACCCATGAACCTCACGGGAAATCTTGAATGACTGTGCTTTATCACGGCTTGCAGAATGTTTTCAAGATTCAGTGAATACTTTCCGTTTTGATATGTAAGTGCAAAAGTTCTGCTGAGTGCAGGTGTAAAGAGTGTTGCACCGAGTGCGGTTTTAGTAACGGCAGTTTTGTTGCTTCTGTGCGGTTTGTAGCCGAATACAATGTAGTGACACGGTACAGGTGAAAACAGTCCTCTTAACTTCGATACACGAATAACCATTTTCAAGCCTGCATAAAGGTCACCGATACAGAAGCCTATTTCACTTTTTATTCCCGTTGTGCCCGAAGAAGTCGCTCGAATTGCTGTGCGTGAGGGCGGTACGGAATAAAGTTTATGTTTCTTGAAAAGCAGGGTAGGTATAAAAGGAAGTTTTTCAAGGTCTTTCATACTTTCAATGTTATTCGGATTGAATTTCATTCCGTCAAGCATTTTTCTGTATTCTGCACAATGTCTGTACTGATACTCACAATTTTCTTTCATGGCTTTGACAAATATCTTATCTGTGTCCTGTGAATAGGCATTTTCGGTTGAAAAAAGTATTCTGCGGTATTTCATCTTTACTCACCTTATTCTTTGTATATTTGTTATGACTTAATTATAGAGGATTTTCGGATATAATACAAGAGCATTGCCGCCTTACGCCAAAGAAAAACAGAAATTTCCGACGGTGGGTTAATTTGACAAAATATTTATAGTAAACGACAAAATAAATCGCCCTATGTCATTCCGAGTGAAGCAAGGAATCTTTGAAAGATTCTTCGTCACTTCGTTCCTCAAAATGACAAAAGGAAATTTTCAGTGACGTTTACTATAAAATTATTTCACTATATTGCAGCGGCAGTCTATTGCATTTGTGACAGGGTTGTGATATAATAATTTATACCATGATAAAAACATTATTTAATATGGACATACGGGGGGCTTATGAAAGAAAAAGTTTCGGTCGGAAGACCATCGGGCAGAAAGAAAACTTCTAAAATTGAAGTGGCAATCGAACCGGATATTAAAGAGAGATTTATGCAGATAATGCGTGACGAGGGCAAAAACGCCTCCGTTGAAATAGGGCAGTGGATTCGTGCATACATAAAAGAAAAAACGGAGGGGCAGTAAATGGATGTCGTATCACTTTTCAGTGGGATCGGAGGTCTTGATAAAGGCTTTATTAATGCCGGTTATAAGATTGTCTGGGCGAACGATTTTGATAAATATGCAGTGGAAACATACAAGGCGAATTTTAATCACAAAATTGTGCTTGGAGATATTAATGAAATCCCGCTTGAATGTATTCCGTGTCATGATGTTTTGATTGGAGGATTTCCCTGTCAGCCTTTTTCGATGATGGGGGCAAGGCGTGGCTTTGAAGATACCAGAGGCACCTTATTTTTTAGAATAGCTGAAATAATCAAATATCAAATTGACAATAACCGTAAGCCGAGAGCTGTTATTCTCGAAAATGTCAGAGCTTTAAAAACACATGACAAGGGAAGAACATTTAAAACTATTGTCCGTGTGCTGACCGAGGAACTCGGATACAAAGTATTTCCGATGATATTGAATACAGCTGAATATGGAATACCGCAAACCAGAAACCGTATGTATGTTGTCTGTTTTGCAAACGACGCAGTAAATGATTTTTCGGCACCCGAAAAGGTTGAATTGACCGGGAAGATGAGAGAATATCTTGAACA
This sequence comes from uncultured Eubacteriales bacterium, assembly GCA_900317795.1. Lineage (GTDB taxonomy): Bacteria > Bacillota > Clostridia > Oscillospirales > Acutalibacteraceae > UBA1213. The sequence goes on from ONIF01000350.1 coordinate 2,397, forward strand.
CGGTGTCGATGATAAGTATTTCCTTTCGGATAAAATACTCCCGACTATTCTTTCGGACGGAACGGGAGGTTATCGGGCACATTCGGAAATAGATCTTGATATTGCCAGACCGCTGTGTGCAACAATGGCTAAAATGCACAGAGCCTGCCAGGATAATTATGTAACAGATAACAGGATTGATGGCACAG
>ONIF01000478.1 GCA_900317795.1 uncultured Eubacteriales bacterium
TCTTATCAGATCTTTCAGCATAATTTTCCCACCAGTGACAACAACGTATCTGCTGCAATATCTCCCGGCAGCGATATGTGAAGTCCGTTTTTTTCAATCTGTATCTCTCCGTATGTCGACTTCATTGGGATGGGAACTACTGTCTGAATATTCTCTTTCTCTAATGTTTTTTCTGCCTTTTCATATCTTGCTTCCAGACTTTTTTCACATACCTGTCTTAAACGATAGTAATATGTTTTGCTATTCACTCCGTTCTTTCTGCACCATTCCTGTATCGTCAAACCACTTGCATGGCAATCCATTATCTGCTTTTCCCATTCCTCAAGCATGAGCTGCCTTTTTACTGTTCTTATTTCACTGCTTACTTTGCTCACCGTCTTTACCTCCGTATGATTTTAATCCATCAACTCCTATTCTTTGATCTGTGGAGTTCATCAAGCTCTATCATACGCTTTTTATTTTTGGACTAACAGACGGCGGATATTATACGCTTACTATATGATACCTTGATGCAGTATGATATATTTGAAGAAAGTGATGTTCTGGAGGAGAATATCGGAGAACTTATCCGACAGGTCAATGCAAATAACCGTCTGAAACAGATAAAGCCGTATATTTATACCGCTGTATTGAGCCGTTCTGGAGGAGAATATCGGAGAACTTATCCGACAGGTCAATGCAAATAACCGTCTGAAACAGATAAAGCCGTATATTTATACCGCTGTATTGAGCCGTAAAACGAAGAAAATGACAGACCGGAAAGGTTTTATTCCGAATATCAAAAACATATTCAAACCTATGGTATACAAAATCGAAAAGGACAACGGTAAAAATTTTGACTGTTATTAGATGTATCTTGAACTCTATGACTATCTGAAAAGAGCATATGACGGGGAATATGACAGAAATCTCACGGATTACTGTTTTACACATTTTTCAAATTTAAGCGAGTGGTTTTATGATAACTGTAAGCCTGATGATAATATTCCCATGCCGTTCAAGTATATTATCAATGAGATAATATCATTTGAGTATTCCGAAACAGACTTTTATGACCTCATTTTAAAAAGTCAAGCCAAAACAGTTCCGAATTAAAAAAATAATTTCGGAATTGTTTTGGCTTTTTTTGATTGTCTGAAAGTGCTATGATTATCTTAGGAGATGAGGTATATGACTATGAACGGAAAAAAGCTGAGGTCTGTCAGTGATTTAAAGAGAAATTTTGCGATAGATGAACTCATAGACAGCTATTACAGCGGAGAACTGGAGTATTTTCTGAAAGAAACGGGAAATCTTGATATGCTCAGGAAAATTAAAAGTATCCGTAAAAACAATGCTTTTCTTTTGGTAAAGCTGTATGAGATATTGGGAATTAAACCCGAACTTTCGGAGGAAGAAGTCAGAAATTTTTCGGATATTAAAAAAACATAATTTTGGAAGGAGAAAATTGTCATGGGATTGCTTTGTATTATATATGTAATAGCTGCTTATTGGGCAGCGGGAAAAACTATCTATGCAAATAAAATACGTGTCGGTACATGGATGGGATTGTTTTGCAGCAGAATGGCGGTAGGTTTTTGTCTGGGATTTATTTTGATACCGATTGCTATATTTAAATCACTAAAATCAAAATGATATTTTATCAGCCAATCATTAAAAATTTTATGGTTTCTGTTGTCTGAGATGAATTATTTTTTCGACTATCTCGGCAACTTCAACAGCTTCCTGTTCGGAAAGGTCAAGCATGGCATTTTTGATGCGGTCAAGGGCTTGTGTATTGGTGGGTTTTATCTCGGCAGAAATATCAAGCAGTTCCGACAAAGGCACTTTCAAGCCTTGTGAGATTTTGAAAAGTGTGTCAACTGTGGGGCAGCGTTCACCACGTTCCACTCTGCCAAAATATGCAGGGTGTATTTCAGCGGCAAGTGCAAGGGTTTCCTGACTCATATTTCTTTGTATTCTGAAACGCTGTATTCTTTTTCCGATAAGTTTGGAAATATCTTCACGCTTGATATCCATAACTGCAAAATCCTTTCTTGGTGTCTTTAATATTATTTAACAGGTTTTTGCAGTTTATTACAACGACTTATAGAGCATAAAAAATATACTCTATATATTGACAAAATAATTTAAGATATGCTATAATATTTGTGAGAAATGCAAAGTAAAAGCTTTGCTTATATCAATTTATCGAAAATTTATAATTGGAGGTTTTTATTATGTCAGATGAACGTTGTGAAGATTGTTTGTACTATGGTCAGAAATTCAAGTGGCAGGATGATGATTACTGTAATAAAAAGCAGTGTCATGTAGATGGTGATAACCGTGCCTGTTCAAGTTTTTTGGATGATTCGCATGACTGCTGTTATGACTGTGATAACGGCAAGGACAGGGCACTTACTTTCTGGTGTTCTGAACTGAAAAAGACAATCGACAATCCCGGAAGCTACTACTGTTATCATTTCAGGGAC
>ONIF01000421.1 GCA_900317795.1 uncultured Eubacteriales bacterium
CGAAGCTGTCAACGGCACTAAACTCACGACGCTTGAAGGAAATGTTGACGGCAGTAACAACGGCATCTGGGAGCAGACTTCCACTTTCAAGCGTAAAACCCGTTATTTGAGCGATTGGAATATGTACGCATTTTACCGCCCGTTCTGGAAAGATGAGCAGAAAACCACAACTACTTCTGCCAAAAAAGACGTTGAAATATATCAGCTGAACTCCTCAAAAGAAGTTGACTATTTCATAAAAGTCACTGCAAGCGACGGCTTGAATATCCGTCAAGGTGCTGGAACGAACTATAACAAACTCGGTGCAGTAATTGGCGGTACAATTTTGAAAGTGACACGCTTTACATCGGGCGGTGCTTATAAATGGGGGCTTGTCGAATATGACGGCATAAAAGGCTGGATTGCTCTTGATTACACGAAGAAAATTGACCTTGATAAAATCGCACGTGACGTTATACAGGGCAAGTACGGCAACGGTGAAACAAGAAAGAAAAATCTTGGTATTCTCTATGATGACGTTCAGTCGAGAGTAAATGAAATTTACAAGATATACAAATAAAATAGACCGCCTGCAAGGATATATGTTCTCACAGGCGGTTTTGTTCATGCCAATTATTTTTTATGTTTCTGTAACATTAAACACATCAAAAGAGTGTAGTTGTAATATCGGAGTTCGACTTTCGTTTCGGACTGACCACCATTTAAAATTAAAGTCGAACTATTCAAAGCCTGTTCTATGCTGAATAGTTCGGCTTTTTCTTTTTGCAGTAAATTATATGTGACTATCAATTTATCGTCATACACATACACTGAATTGACAAAACACTCTATCAAATCTTTTCTGTATTCTTCTGTGAGCTGTATATCTTCATCAGCCTTGAAACGTGTCAGCATATAGACAATCTGCTTTTTTGAAAGTAACGGCTGTACTATTTCAAGCTCCGTCAATTCAAATTCCAATTTCGCCTTTTGTTCTTCCAATTCATTCAAGCGTTGTTTTGTCGTTGACGTGATAATGCCCTCCTCTATCGCTTTCATGATGTTCGACAGCGATTTATTCACGCTTGAAAGCTGTAATTGCAGGATATTTCTTTCAGATTGATTGTCGTGCTCTGCAATGGAAATCTTTTCACAACGGCTTGCAATCAGGTCTATTACATCATCTTGCAGAATGTTTTTGACGGTTATATCAACAACTGTACTTTCAAGCCATTCTTTTGTAACGGGGTTGAAATCGCATGATTTATATCTTTTTCGGGCAGAACAAGTGTAATAATAATGTCTGTCGCCCGTTTTACTCGTACCGTAACCGCCTTGCAAGCCTGTACCGCAGTTTCCGCAATATGCCTTGCCCGTCAATAAATATTCCGTCTGCCTTGACGATGCAGGGGCTTGTTTATGCTTTTTAACCAGTTTCTGCACCCTGTTCCACAACTCGTCCGAAATGATACGGGGTACGGCATCTTCCTGTCGATAATTCCCCAACTTGTAAACACCTATGTATTTTTCGTTATGGAATATCTGAAAGAAATTGTTTTTATTCCATGCAGTTCCACGGGCATTTTTTACACCCATGTCATTGAGTTCCGCTGCAATGTCTTTCGCTTGCTTGCCGTCCGCAAAGTCAGTGAATATCTTTTTTACAATTTCCGCCTCTTTCTCGTCAATGACAAAATTCTTGTCACTGTCAATGCGATAACCAAAAGGGCGGTTTCCGCCATAGGCTTTATGTTTCAGTGCGATTTCATGTATGCCACGCTTGATTTTCTGAGACAATTCGGCTGAATAGTATTCCGCCATGCCTTCAAGCAGACTTTCAAGAATAATGCCTTCGGGTCCGTCGGGAATGCTCTCTTTTGCATACAGTACTCGCACATCATTCTTTTTCAGCTTGGTCTTGTAAATGGCACTGTCGTAACGGTTACGAGCAAATCTGTCCGTTTTGTAGACAATTACAAAGTCAAAGCCCTTTTTCTCGCTGTCACGGATCATCTGCTGAAAGGCTGTACGGTGTTCGGCAGAACGTCCGCTCAATGCCCTGTCGATATACTCTTTCACTACGGTTATACCGTGCTTTTCGGCATAGGCATAGCATTCATGGAGTTGTCCCTCAATGCTCTGTTCGTTCTGCCTGTCGCATGAGTATCTTGCATAAATTACCGCTTTCATAAACTCACTCCTTAATATTTTTTCCCTGCCGGTGTAAAACTGA
>ONIF01000316.1 GCA_900317795.1 uncultured Eubacteriales bacterium
AGGTTGCAAGTAGAGGGGGTAAAGGTTGCAAGTAATAAAAAGCAAAAAAAGGCTTAAAATAGGGATTTTTATAAAAAGGTTGCAAGCAAAAACGCCATTTTTTGAAAACCATAAAATTTAAAAAAATTCTATTTTAATAAAATAGAAAAAAAAAGGTGTATTTTTTAAAAAGTTTATAGGAAACGCTTGCAACCTTGCAACCTTAGATGTGTCTAACTCTCCCCAAACCGCATGAAATAGGGAAAAAATGAGGTTGCAAGCAAAGTCAATTTACTTGCAACCTCTTGCAACCTACACCCAATTTTCCCTATTTGCTTGCAACCCTTTACACAAAAAATGTGAACATCTCACAAAATTAGGAATTTAATTATATTCTTTTTTTGGTAACATTCTTAACTGAACAACTTTACCATTTATTTTTTTCTTCAAAGTTTTATACCCTAATTTTGTGAGAACTCTCCCAACCTGTTCGGTTGTATATTTATTCAAACTTGTATGTTGACCTATAAATTCTGTTACTGTCATATATTCGTCTGTTATAATATAATTTGCTGATGTTATCTGTTTTTCCATGTTCAATCTGGAAAGAATATCTATAACTTCATCTTCTGCTTTCATAGGTTTTGTGTATTCTTGATTTCTGTTTTCCAATTCCTCTTTCATTTCGGGATCAAGTCTGAAACAGCTTGCTATCGTTGCACCTTTGGCTATTTCTTCTTGTACGATACGATATATCTGTCCCCATAACTGCAAAGAGTCAAACGGCTTGATCTGCTTGTTGTAGTCAATATGTACATCATCTGATATGGGTACAGTGGCAAATCTCCTGTTTCCTGTCTGATCTATCAAAAACTTGTCATCGTTTACAGTGCCAACAAATGAAGTCATACGGGGAAATTTAAGTGTTGCTCTGCCGTAAGGTAGTCTGTATTCGTCATTTGCTTTTGTCAGCATAGCTTTAACACTGTCTATATCCTTTTTCAGCGTACTGCCAATTTCTCCTAATTCGCATATCCAATTACTTGTTGCTTGAATAACGCTGTCCTTGTTTCGTGGATCAATGCAGACACCTTCTCCGAAATATTGAGGGAGCATGGCTAAATGTTCAAAAAATCTCGTCTTGCCAATACCTTGTTTCCCCTTGAATACAAGTATCAGATCAAGTGAAAATGGGTGTTTATCGTCATTAAACAAGCCACAAACTGATTGCATAAGCCATTTTCTGATAATTTCTCTGCTCAACTTGTCATCTTTGCCAATGCCGAAGATATTGTAAATTTCTTCAATACGGTCTTTTCCGTCCCATTTTACCGATTTAATCATATCAAGAATAGGATTTACTCTATTATCTGACGCAATAACCAAAAGCATATCCGCAATTTTAGCAATATTGCACTTTTCAAATTCGGTCTGCAACTCGTCATAGATAATTGTCGGTGCGATTTCGGGTAAATGAGCATTAGAACGCCCTGTAAAGCCTGAATATTCCAAAGAGTGCTTTATGATATTGTACTGCACCTTGTAGCCTTTTATTTTCAGATAGTTTTTTAAATTTGCTATTGTGAGCAGTCCTGTTCCGTCAATATCATAGACAGACAATTTCTTTTCTCTTTTGGTGTTCTTATCAGCTTTTTTTTCGTATGCGTTAGGTTCAAAAAGCAAACGAACATCTTTCCAATGCTTGTCTGAACAAGAATTATGAAAACATTTGTAGCCGAGAGTGCCGTCAAGCTTTTGGAAAATAGCAGCGTCTTTTCCCTTGTGGCTTTCATCAAACAAGCAATGTTCAAGAATATACTTTACAGTACCGTTAGGAGTTTGATCAATGTTTTTCACGGGGATATTGTGGTCGAAAATAAACTGCTGCAAATCAAATTTTTCTTTTTTCTCTTTCGGCATATTATTTTGAGTGGGTGCAGATGGCTTATTTTCTTCAAATTCAGACACTAATGCTTGCAGTAATGTAAAATCATTAACATCAATGGAAAATGGCACAGACGGCTCAATATACGCTTTTCTGTGCGGTCTTTCGGGAGTAGTAGCTCCTTTCTGTGCAATCGTTCCCCAAAGTTTGCAGATACGGGCAGGATTGAATACAGTGGTATCGACTTCCACTTCCTCATCACTGTATTTTTCAGACAGGATTTTTAAGGCTTTTTCAAAGACAGATACATTTTCTGCCGTATTTGAAACATCAAAACGGTAAACCAAATGTACACCATTACCACTCATGGCACGAATAGGCTCTTTAAATCCACGATCCGACAAAAAATTATGTATTGTTTTGGCTTTTTTCTTCGCAAGTTCCAATTCTTCCTCTGAACTGCTGACACCCGACATTCTTTTCGGATCTAAATCAATCAATAACCAATGCAGAGCAGTTATTTCATTGTCTTTGGTTGTTGGTTGAGCATTCTCCATGAAACAATCATGTTGTTTACGAGAATAACAGGCTATATCGATCGGATTGAGAGTGATAAAGATATTTGCGGCTCTTGCTGTTGGTGTGCGAGCATTCCATTCAGGGTGAAAGTTCTGTAAGGCTTTGATAGCTGTATCAGCACTTGTAAAATATCCGCTTGCATTGTAATTGCCGTTAATTAAACGAATTTCAAAAAGTTCTCCATTGTTGTGTAAAAGCTGAATAGCTTTCGTGATGTTTTTGTTGTCTAAAACGAATAAAGACATAAAAAATGACCTCCATTTTATTTGATATAAAGTAAAAAGCCCGAAAAAGAAATTTTTCAGGCTTTTTTGATACTTTTTCAATTATATTTATTTT
>ONIF01000318.1 GCA_900317795.1 uncultured Eubacteriales bacterium
CCCCCTGTCACCGTGACAGGGGAATGTTAACTACCCATTATAAGAATTTAATATTGAGAAAAAAGACTGATAGTATGCAAGTTAGATTATATAAACTTGCATATTATCATTGTAAGATGACTTGATGTTGAGTGATTATGGTGTGGCAGTACAGCTTGAATGGTTCATGGATAAAGAGTAGCCTGCTGTATTTGTGAGGGTATGGCTTGGAAAATTCGCATGGCAGATTTCGTCTTTTTTCTCCGCATTAAAGATTAGTCAGCATTTATCATGATACTTACTTCAAAAATATTGTTTTGAGTATTGATAGTCATATAGCCGTTGTAATGTTCAACGGTGTTCAGTACGGAACGCAGTCCTATTCCGTGGTTGTCACCCTCGATTATCGGAAGGTCGTTTTCATCAAGAGGGATATTGCCTTTGTACGGGTTGGTAATATGAACTATCATGACAGTATCGCTATTGATAAGCACAGCGACTTTTATTTCACGGCGGAATTTAGGTAGGTCTTTGACGGCTTTAATGGAATTTTCAAGGAGATTTCCGAGCATTGCACATATATCGGATTCTTTGAACGGGAATTTTTCGGGCAGGTCAATATTCCATAAAAGCCGTGTATTTTGTGATTGTGCCATGTCAATATAGTGTGCGGCTATGGCATCAAGCATGGGATTTTCAAAATGTTTCCTGTATTTACCTGTTGAAGTTTTTTCGATAAAAGGCTGTATGTATTCAAGCAGTTTTTCTGTATTGCCCTGTTTGGCAAGTTCCTCTATCGTCAGAAGATGCTGACGAAAATCGTGTCTTAAATTGGTTGTTTCCTCCATGTAGCTGCGAAGATGGCGGTACTGTTTTTCTTCCATTCTGAGAATAGCGTTGCTTTGCTGCAACTGTGCATTTTCAGACATACGCTCTGCAATCCACCACAGGATATGATACAGAAACCATACAGCAATGGGTATCAGCAGCAATACGACCATGCTTACGGTACGCAGACGACCTACCATTGCATTTGCGGGTTCCAACGGTGTCATCCATATCACTGTTGCGGTCATAAAAAGCGGTACCAACATCAGCCTTGACCAAAGTTTATTCAGACTTTCATTTTCGAGAAGTGCAGGCAGTTTTTTATGGAGTGTGCGGAAAAATATTCCTCCAACCGCAAGTGTTATTCCAAGACAGATCAATCCCGAAGATATTTGAAAAACATCATCATTATTGTCAAGTTCGAGAGGTGCTGTGACAAAAGTGGAATACATTGTACAGAAACCGCACAGCATTGACGAATTTAGAAAGCAGAATAATTTTTTTTGCCATGACAGGTCATAGCAGAAATTATATGCTAAAAAAAGTATGGGTGAAAAAATCAAGAGTGCGGTGTTTGACGATAAATGATAAACCGTGCATAATGCCGCACCGCCTATGACGGATATAAACAATACAGTTGAGAATAAAAATACAAGATATTTTGTGTTGACTTTTTGAAAGAGAGTTACAGGTATAACCGCAAGGAATGCCGCAGGGATTATCATGGCAAGTTCAGCGGTATATCTCAACATCAATGTCAGGTTCATGAAAAAAATCCTCCTTTGTTTGATATAACCTTTATCATAATTTCCGACAGTTTTTTTCTGTCCTGTCTTCTGACGGGGTAAACTTTACCGTCCTGCATGGCAACATCACAGCCTTTGAATGAAACAATATAGTTTACATTGATGATAATTTCTCTGTTGCATTCAACGAAATTTTCAAGAGAAAGAAGTTTTTCCGCAATTTCCGTATAAGTCGATATGCTTCGTATTATCTTCCCCGTTATCATATTGATATTCAAATAGTGGTCATCGGTAATGACCGTCATGATATTTTCTACATATATTGTTTCTTCGTTTCGTGGAATTTTAACGGTCAGTTCATGCGGCTGATAGGAAATTTTTTCCATAGCTCTGTCCATTGTTTCAGAAAATTCTTGAAAGGAATACGGCTTGCACAGATAGCCGTGAGGCACTGCCTTGAAAGTCTGAAAAACAAATTCCTTTGTAGTCGATATGAAGATGATAATAATATCCTTGTCGTTATGGCGAAGTCGCTGAGAAAGTTTAATGCCATTTATTTCCCCGATACAAATATCAACAAACACGATTTGGAAAAAATCCTTTGTATAGTCTTTCAAAAAATCATTTGCATTCAAATATTCCGCTATGACAGGCTGAAATATACTGTTTTCGGAAAAATATTGTTTTGTCATGTTCTTTACGGTGTCAATGTCTTTTTGAACATCGTCAATGACAGCAATCTGCAAGTTCATTTTTTTCACTCCAAATTTTTATGATACATTCAGTATAAAGCATAAAAATAAGAATTGCAACACCGTTAAATGCCATTTCACGAAGAAACCTGTCATCTCACGAAGAATTGGTTGAATTTTTTTAAGTCATGCTATAATTCAAGCAACTCGATGGGCAATAAAATTTTTCTGTCAAGTTTCATAATAAACTTTTTTAAGAAAGCAGGAAGAATATGGTAACAATCAAAAAAATCCGCAGATTATATGGTGGAAAGATATGCCGTTCATGTATCAACCAAACTTATAATATACATCTTCTTAATACGGACTGTATATATGGTATTTTATATCCGTCAAAATGTGCAAAATGCGGAGAGATGAAAAATATAGTGACAGGTCTGCGTCTGAGCGGATATTTAAAATCTCTTGCAAAATGATGTATCTTTGCATTTTAAGAAATATGTGTGTTCATTA
>ONIF01000320.1 GCA_900317795.1 uncultured Eubacteriales bacterium
TGTTGACGAGGCAAATCCGTATTATCAGTCAATCGACGGCATTGTATATGACAAGAGCGGTACAGTTATTTGTGCTGTTCCTCAGGGCAGAGATTTCGCTGTTCCCGAAGGCACTAAGGCTATCGGTGATTTTGCATACTATATGTCACCCATGACATCTCTCGAAATTCCGTCAAGCGTGGAATTTATCGGTATGCGTTCGTTCGGTGTATGTGAAAATCTGGAAGAAGTTGTCATTCCCGACAGCGTTATATCTCTCGGAGAGGGTGCTTTCCAGTATTGTGCAAACCTCAAAAAAGTGTTTATTCCCGCAAGCGTTCAGTACGTCGGAGATTTGGCTTTTGCAGACTGTTCAGATGAACTTGTCATAGACCTTGAAACCATATCATCTCAGGCTTATGTATATGTAAGAGAAAACGGCATTGAATATAATTGTCCTCTTGCAGCAAGCATTTCTGTTGAGCCTGATACATCATTTGTTGAAGATGAAGAACACTTTTCTGCGATTGAATTGGGAACTACCCTTACAATTACGGGAAGTGCCGACGGTGGTTCAAAAGAGGGCTACACATACGCTTTCTACTACAAGAGAGAGGGCGGTACAAAATGGACCTGCAAGCAGGGCTTTAAAAATAATGACACCATTACATTACAGCCTGCATTTACGGGAAATTATCAGTTCTGCGTAAAAGTAAAGGACAGCACAGGCAAGGTTGCCAAAATGTATACAGATGTATTTGTAAAGAATGCTTTTGAGAATACAAGCACAATATCAGCCGAAACTATCAAAAAGGGCGATACCGTTACGGTAAATTGCAGTACAAATACAGACGCTCCCACGGCTTATGCAGTATATTATAAGAAAAATACCGATGCAAAATGGACTGCCAGACAGAATTTTGATGAGAATTCCGAAGTGGTTATAAAGCCTTTGAAAGCTACCGATTATACTATATGTGTAAAGGCTAAGAGCCTTGATGACGGTACTATCTCAAAGAAATACTTCAATGTAAAAGTAGAAGCATAAAATGGATTAGTCCCTCTCACAATGTCAGTGGGAGGGGCTTTTTGATTGAAAAATTTTATGTATCTGACTTGACACGGATAAAAGTAAATTTTATAATGGTGACAGTTGAAATGAAAGGAGTGTATATGATGGAACTGATAGCAAGTTTTTCTGTTGACCATACGGCAATTATTCCCGGTATATTCATCAGCAGACAGGACAAAGTAGAAAACGGCATAGTGACAACCTATGATATAAGGCTTAAAAGACCGAATAAAGAGCCTGCAATAGACGTGGCAGCAATGCATACCCTTGAACATATTATCGCCACTTTTCTCAGAAATGAGCCTGACTGGAAAGATGAAATTATTTATTGGGGACCTATGGGCTGTTTGACGGGATTTTATCTCATTCTTAAAGGCAGTCGCCAGCCAAATGAAATATATGAACTGATATTAAGGGCTTTTCAATCGGTGGAGAATGCGGAAAGCGTGCCGGGAGCAACACCTGAAAATTGCGGTCACTATCTCATGCATAATCTCGGAATGGCAAAATGGTATGCAGGAGAATTTTCGGATTACCTTACATTGAATTCCAAAAATCCCGATATATTCCATTACCCAAAAACAGAGCGTCTTATTACAGACGACAAAAAACATTTTTACGACTCGTAAAAAAACGGAGCATACGGCTTTTCAAGGGCTGTATGCTCTTTGATATTGATTGTGCATAAAAATAAATGGAAAGGGTAACGTATTTTTCAAAAGCGTTTTGAAAATTGCCCCCAAAGTTGACATGAATACGGAATGGTGTTATAATCAAATAAAATATACCTCGAAAGGATGGTAGGTATGAAGAAAATTTTGAGTGTGCTGTTGATATTCGGCATTCTGATGAGTGTCTTTCCCATGACGGTCGTGAATTCGGCTGACACTTTGCAGGACAGAACCAATATCAACATGGACTACAAGTATGACAAGACCCTTGTGCAAGTGCAGCGTGAAGCAAGAGATGGTCAGATAAAACTGATGTCCGATAAGGACAGCGGTTCTGTCAAGTGGAATCACGTTTCATATCTTGGCGGAAGTACCGGCGACATCAGAGAAAAGCTGACTTCAGCAAATGAAAGCGAGAAATACATTGTACTTGATAAAGACAGCTTTGTACAGCTTGGTCACTCGAATTACGAAACTGTTGAAATTTCTTGCGACAAGGTGCTTGACCTCAACGGTCACAAAATTCAGATCAATGACATCAGAAACAAAGCCGACGGCTCAAATAAATACTATCAGTCCGACAATTCAAAACACTTCAATACCGTATTGTTTTCTATCACTAACGGTGCTACCCTGACTATCATAGATTCCAGTGATGACGGCAACGGCAACGGTACAGGTGAAATTTATGTCAATGCCTATATGGTAAATCCGTATAAATATTCTTTAAAGAGATATACCACAAGAGATATTTTTGAAGTAGATGACGGAAATCTTGTTATTTATGGAGGAACTTTCCAGGCGGGCAGAAGCAAGGCTCAGGCTGACAGTGATACCTATGAAAAAATAAAGGCAGTTGTGGGAAGTGCCGTTGCACTTGCAACAGATGTTGCAGGCTATGCGACAGGTATCAATTCAGCCATAGGTGCATTTGATGATGTTTCCTTTAATAAGAAACGAGAACTTGAAAAGATACTGAAAGCTGACCAGACTAAAGATGATCCCAATGAATCAAAAGAACAGAATGC
>ONIF01000409.1 GCA_900317795.1 uncultured Eubacteriales bacterium
GTCTATGACATTGATGGCACAGGCATTTTGACCATAGAGAACTTGGCAAACTACCTCAACATGAAAAAATACAGGATTTGGTACAACATTATCAAGCATTCAGTAGAATATTCAGGTTTTCATGGATATTCAGAAGAACATCTGCCAGAAACTGCACCGACAATCATCTACAATGAATTGCAGACAGAGTTTGAAAAGTGCAGTATAGACAAAATTGCCACTATGCTTTTGGTAATTGCGTCAGGACACAAAGTAAATCCCATTCTTGACATGATTAAATCGGCAAAATGGGATGGCAAAGATCGTATTGAAGAAATATACAACATCTTCGGCGTTGGCAAAGAGGACAAGTTAAGCCGAGAAATCATTAAAAAATGGCTTATGCAGGCTGTTTGTGGTTTATTCAACAACGGTAAGCATCCATTCTCACTCGATTTAATACTCGTATTCAAGGGCAAACAGGGCATTGGTAAAACAAGATTTTTTGAACATCTCGCCATGCTTCCTCAGTACTTCGGAGAAGGTGTCTGCATTGATCCACGCAACAAAGACAGTATCATTCAAGCAACAAGTAATTGGATATGTGAATTAGGCGAAATCGGCAGTACTTTGAAAAAGGATATGGACAGCGTTAAAGCCATGCTGACAAAGGCTAATGATGAGTACAGACTTCCATACGGCAGAACAACACTTAAATTTCCCCGTATGACTTCATTTGTTGGTACTGTCAATGACGATAAATTTCTGATAGATCAAACAGGTAATAGGAGATTTGCGACTGTTCCTATATCTGATGACATACATATCGACTACAATACACAGATAAGACCTTTCAATTCTTTGCAGTTGTGGGTACAGGTATATCGTATTGTACAGGAAGAAATCGCCAAAGGTGCAACAATAGCAAGTTGTTTCAGACTTGATCCCGAAATGAAAGCGGAATTGGATAGTAGAAACGAAGAATATACTAAACCTATGAAAGCAGAAGATGAGGTTATAGATATTCTTGCAAAATTAAATATAGAAAGACAAATAACATCATCAAATTATACTATAACAGACGAATATATGACCGTAACAGAATTTATCAGTCAACATACAAGTTTAAACAAATACACAACTGAACAGGTAGGAAAAGTTCTCACAAAATTAGGATATGGAAGTCAATTAAAAAAATCTAATGGCAAGACTACACGCATTAAACTTTTACCAAAGAAAGAATATTATTGATATTTTTAATTTTGTGATTTGTTCACTTTCTTTGTGATTTAGGTTACAGCACAATAAATATTTTTAATCCAAAAGTTATAAAAAGTATACAGCAGGTTACAGCGATAGACAGCAATTTTATAAAAATCTGTCTATCGTTTTTTGGCTATTTTAAGGGATTTTAAAAAAAAATAGTAATTTTTTTTCTCTAAAAAAAAGGTTACGGTTACAGCGGTTACAGCACTTTCTTATAAACTTTCTGAAAAATACACTTTTTTTTCTATTTTAATCAAATAGAAATTTTATCGTTTAGGGGTTTTTCAAAAAACGGCACTTTTGCTGTAACCTATTTTTGGAAAGTCCCTATTTTATCGCTTTTTTTGCTTTTTTTGGCAATTTTTGGCTGTAACTTTACCCCTGTTTACTGTAACCTTTTAGCCGTTTACTGTAACCTTTTAGCCGTTTGCTGTATACCTTTTGACCATTTTTTTTAATTTGCTGTAACCTTTTTACTGTAAGTGTTACGGTAGAGTTCTATCACATATAAGAAGATATACAACCTAAAAAATTGGCAATTTGAGTAAAAAATAATATCATAAAAATGAGTAATATAAAAGAGGAAAAATTAAAAAATAGGCTTGTCAAATCTTGCAACCCCTAACTACGACTCCTATCAAAACGGCTTGAATATCGCCAAAATCGAGTCAAGGTTGAACCAAAAATCGAAAATATGGAAAAAGGGTTCAACCCTGACTCTTTATATCCAAAATGCTAAAAAAACGCATTGCAGTCGGCTCTGCCGTCTGCTGTATTGCGGAAAGGCGGCTTTAGCAACGCCTTTCCTTTCTCCTGCTTGATAATCACCCTCCTAAATTTGTGCAATATTTGACTATGATTTGCATTGCAAATGATAAAAATTAAGGTACAGTAAGAGAAAGAAAATGAAAAAAGAGCAAGGCGATTTCTCTCGCCTTGCTCGATACTTTGATCCCGATTTTAATTGTGTTCCGTATTGTCTGACATCAATATCTGACTGAATGCCTGTATCTGTTCAGCCTG
>ONIF01000349.1 GCA_900317795.1 uncultured Eubacteriales bacterium
CTGACTGTTGCGGACAGTCGATATGGCGGTATAGCTCAGTTGGCTAGAGCATTCGGTTCATACCCGAAGTGTCGTAGGTTCAAGTCCCACTACCGCTACTCTATATATGGCCCGGTGGTCAAGCGGCTAAGACACCGCCCTTTCACGGCGGAAACACGAGTTCGATTCTCGTCCGGGTCACTCTTTACAGCATATTGGCAAGGAATGATATGTTCTTTGCCTTGTTGTTGTATAAACGATTATCCTCCGATAAAGAAATAAGGCAATTTGTTTCCTTATCGGAAGATAATCCACAGTAAAAAGAAGATTATCCCCGAAAGCACACCAAGATTATTTTAGCCTACAAAGAGAGTTCCGTGTGCGGTAGCCAACGCAATACAGCGAATTATAGGTTTTTTACTTTCGTTTCCCTACACACCTACTTCAATTTGTGTATTGAACAGGTATTGTAACCTTACCCAGTTTTGAAAGGTATCAATCGTTGCTGACTGGCTCGCAAATGCACGGTAATTAACCGATATTCATGTGAATATAACTGTTATCCAAAACCTTTGTATGTTCATCTTGTTGCTTTATTCAGTTTTCGTTAAGAGCAGGACACAAAAAGTGCCTTGAAAACAAAATCTGTGTTTGCTCTTATGTCAGATTATAGTAACATTATACTATACTTTGACATAAAAGCAAATAAAATTTGTAAAAAATAAGTTCCATGTTTCATAAGGGTACGGAAACATAGAACTTGCCTGTATATTCTTGAAAGGCTATAACAAGCCTGGAAAGACATCAGTAAATTCGTTATCGGTATTGCTGTACCTTTACGAATGAGCCTGCCACCTGTTGTGAGAGATAGGTGACGGGCTTTTGGTGTTTGTTTTTCTATTACGTCTATCATTATATCACTCTGATATGAGTATGTCAATAGATTTTGAAAATTTCGGTGTGTTTTGCGTGTCAAAAATGTATAGGGAGTTATACGTTTTTGTTGTGTATTTTTACGGTTGAATATATTTGTAATTTACATTATAATGTATATGGTAACTATTTTCGGGAGGGATATTTTATGTATAATGAAAAATCGAAAGAACGTACCAAACGTTATTTAACAATCAGTCGTGAAAGTTTAAGGCTTAATCTGCCGTTGGGGACAAAAGACCGTTGGAAAGACTATGCTGCGGAGCAGGGAATAAGTGTTACGGCACTTTTGACGAAACTGGTTGAAGAAGATATGAAGAAAAACAATTTTAAAGGTTAAGTGGGACATCGTGTCCCACTTGCTTATTTTTTAGCCGAAAGAAAAGAAAAATGCCAATCACACGTCTGTTTCTTCTTCTACTGCTGAAAGTTGCATATCCGCATACATCAAATCGGCAATATAACTGTTCAACGACTTTCCCTGACTTTCGGCATAAGCCTTGAAACGCTCTTTGTCACCTTTTTTTATTCTGATTTTTATTTCATCATAATTGTTTTTCATGTATTTTGCTACTGCCTTTTGCTGTGCTTTTGAAGCTGGCATTTAACTCACTCCATTCTTTGATTTATTTAAAAGATAAACTCCTTTATGTAAAGTATTATATCACAAATGTATATCGGGTACAATATGCAAATTGTACAATATATCATCTCAAGTTTGTGCATTATACATATTGATATATCGGGTACGTTATAGTATAATAGATAATGTCAAAGGGAAATACTATTGCAAAATCCTTTGAAAACAGATATAATAATAGAAAGAACAGGTGATACCAATGTCCGATATATTATCAGAGGACAACCGCACGACCAAAGCAAAGACAAAAGACAGTGTATTTACAACACTTTTCAAAGATGTCAACAATGTTTACAGACTGTACAAAGAACTTCATACAGAAGATACAACAACGACCGTCGCTGACATTCAGATTGACACGTTGGAAACAATCCTTATCAACGATATTCATAATGACTTAGGATTTCTCGTAAATCGTAACGGCAAGGTTGAGTACATTCTCTTAATGGAAGCACAAACAAAATGGACAGAAAATATGACTTTGCGTATGCTATTTTATCTTGCGGAATCTTACCGCCGTTATTTGATACAAACAAAGCAAAGCGAACATTCAACTAACAAAGTGCATTTACCCAAGCCCGAACTGTATATTGTTTATACGGGCAGTAAGGAAATTTCCGATGAAATATCGTTCAAAGACAATTACTATGATGGAGTTGCCCCGATAGACGTTGTTGTTAAAGTTTTAAGAATGCCCGATAAGGATACTTTGTATGGTCAGTATATTGCATTCAGCAAGGTTTATGACGGACAGCGTAAAATTCACAAGGAAAAAATTGAATGTATCAGAAATACCCTTGACATCTGCATAAAAGAGGGATATTTGAGGGAATTTTTTGAACAGCACAGACAGGAGGTAACAACTATGTTAAGCAGTTTATTTGACGAACAGGTTCAGAGAGAACAGTATGACATTGCTGTAAAAGCAGAAAGCAAAGCAGAGGGCAAAGCAGAAGGCAAAGCAGAAGGCATAGTAGAGGGCGAAAGGATAGGTTTTTTAAAAGCACTTGTTCAGCTTGTCAAGGACGGTATATT
>ONIF01000026.1:0-697 GCA_900317795.1 uncultured Eubacteriales bacterium
GCATTAAACGCTGAACCGCCCAGCCCGTGAAATATGCCCCCAAAACTATCAAAGGTACGGCATATCTTATATTTTGCGTGCAGACGTGGGCGAATTTCAGACAGAATATATAATAGGATATAAATATAACTCCGTAAAGAATGCCCAGAAATACTTTCATTGGCATATCAAGTTCTTTGCTTTTTTTGAAGAAAGCAAATATCATTGCAATAAAGCCTATCATGCCTATCACCACTGCCGACCAGAAAAGGAAATTGCTGAAACCGTTTATATTCGGGAAATTCCTTACAGCAACTCCCTCATCAAACATTGATGTTTTGAAAAGTCCCACAAGCGGATTGAATTCATTATAGGGTGCTTCATAAATAGTAAATTGGTCTGCAACGTCTTTGAACTGGTACAAACTGAAATCAAAAAGCCTCTGCCATACAGGGATATTTCCCACATACTGCTGAGAATCTTCCGAAAGCTGTAAAACATACCCGAACGGCACACCGTGACTGATATAATTTCTGAAAGACCACCATAAACCGAGTGGTGCACATATCGCAAGAAATACTGCATATTGAGTGATATATTTTTTAATGTCCCTGTTGTCTTTATCAAGCATATTTTTAATGAATGCGTAAATAAAGATAAATGCAACGGGCGGTGCAGCCATCCAGACAGAGAGTTTTGTCATCATGCCCAAGCCTAT
>ONIF01000026.1:747-17024 GCA_900317795.1 uncultured Eubacteriales bacterium
GTATTAAGTACTGCACCAAGCATGAATGTAATGGAAAGTATATCGTTATTGATACTGCCTGCCATAATATAGAACGTCGGACAAAGTGCCACAATTGCCGTTGCTGCAACAAGGGCAACTCCCTTTAATTTCAACTGACGGAATATTTTATATGAAAGTATCATGCAGAGCGTGGAGTAAAACAGAGTAAGTATTTGTACATTTTCAAAAGCGTGTGCATACTCGATTTTAAGCAGCATTTGTATGCCTACCCAGCAAGCCGCTATGATATGATGAAGCGGAGGGTGATAGAATTGATATACTTTTCTCACGTCAAAATCGGGGAGGGCTTTATTATTGAAAAGATATTCAATATAGCCTATATGACCTTTTCCGACACCGAGTTTTGCCACATCATGCTGCATACTTACCATAGGCACGGATATGATATAACAAAGCCTTATCAAAAATCCTGCCGCCATGATAAGCAATATCATATTTCTGACGGTAAGCCTGCCCTTTATGCCGAGATAGATAAATACAGCGGTTATCACGCCCAAGCCTACATTGAGAAAATTATAGGCATACTCATTTTTAAAGTAAACGACTGTAAAAAAAATCGTTGCCGCAATAACGCCTGCCCCCATGATACCGAATGAAATCAATTTATTTTTCTTGTCATCGGGCTTTTCACGCATTGTATAAAGACCTGCACATATACTTAAAGCAATTATCCCCACAGACGGCACTATCAGAGAAATATAAGTCACACCGTCACCGAGATTACTTCCCGTTGTAAGCGTTATGCAGAAAAAACATAACAATGCTGCCGAAATGATCGGGTGCTTATATATCAGCTTAAAAAGCGATATATAAAAAGGTTCATGCTTTATTTTCTTTTCAGGCTCTTTTTTGTCATTCTTATTCATGCCTCCGTAAAGCACATTATCCCTTAATTTCGAGATTTTTGCAGAAAATCCTGTTGTTTCAGCCATCAAAAAACCCCCTTTTATTGAAGAGTTGGGGCTTTGCCCCAAACCCCACAAGGGCTGCTCGCCCTTGACCTCGGCAGGAAGTAAACTCCCTGCACCCGTATTTTTACTTGCTTTCATGGTATTCTTTTTCCGTATTGACATTCCATATATTTTCTTTTGAGGAAATATTGTTGATAATATTATGAACCGTTTCAAAAGCCGTACACATGGAGTGGTCTATATTATTATAACGGTGCTGACCGTTTCTGCCAACGCAGTATAAATTAGGAATGGTATTGAGATAATTTCTCAAATCGTCCATGTGTTCGTATGTATCGAAGTAGGCAGGATATGCCTTTTTAACCCTCTCAACGTGATAATCAAGCACTTCGCTTTCACTATTGATAAGTTTCATTTTTACCATTTCACTTATACCGAGTTTTCCGAAATCGTCATCACTCATTGACCACATTTCGTCACCCTCATTGCAGAAATACTCCAACCCTATCCATACAGTATGTTCTATATCCTTTACAAGATACGGTGACCAGTTATTGTATATCTGGAAACGCCCCATTTTTACATTTCTGTCATGCACATATACCCAGTCATCAGGCACGATATTTCCGATAGTTTTGGTTTTGGTTTCATTTTTCAAATTCAAGTGCGGTACAAGTACGCCAACCGTCATGTAATCCCTGTAAGGCAAGCCCTTTGCGATAGCAAGATACTGTTCGGGTACGTCATTCATGCCTTCCACCAAATCTTTCACGGGCATTGACGAAATAACATAATCTCCCTCAAAAGTCTGTTCTTTTCCGTCACTTACATAGACAACTCCCGTTAATTGATTTTCACCGTTTTTGAGTATTTTTGTAACTTTGGCATTCTTTATGATTTTACCGCCCAATTTCTCAAATTCGCCTGCGGTTATCTCCCAAAGCTGACCGGGACCAAGTTTCGGATAGGAAAATTCCTCTATCAAAGAAGTTTCCACTTTACGATTTTTCTTGTGGAAAGCCTTTCCGAACATATCTTTCAAAATTGCTTTAATAGATAAGCCTTTTACTCTTTGTGCCCCCCATTCGGGAGAAATTTCACTCGGGTGTCTGCCCCAGAGATTTTCCGTGTAATTCTCGAAAAACATGGAATATAATTTTTTACCAAACCTGTTGATATAGAAATCTTCGAGAGAGTTTTCCTTTTTCTTGAACATGGCACTTTTCATGTAACTGCACCCTGCAACTATGGTTGTGCCAAATCCCATATTTTTAATCGTTTCAAATTTCATTGAAATCGGATAGTCAAAAAATTTATTGTTAAAGAAAATTCTTGACAAACGGTGTCTTTTCAGCATGACACGGTCAGTTTCTTCGGGATTGGGACCGCCCTCTTTTATAGCAGACTCTCTCTTCAAAATCACATCGTCATACGGCATTGCACCCTGTGTTGGAAGCATTTTTTCCCACCATTCATTTACCTCGGGCACTTTTGAAAAAAATCTGTGTCCGCCCATGTCCATTCTGTTGCCTTTATAATTGACTGTTCGGGAAATCCCTCCGAAAGTATTGCTTTCTTCAAAAACCGTCACTTCATAGTCCTTTGATTTTGACATCAATTCATAAGCTGCCGTAAGTCCTGCCGGTCCTGCACCTATTATGATTACCTTTTGCATTTCTTCTCTCCTTTTATTGTATGAAATATACAAAAAAATTAGTTTTACAAAATAATTCCGCAATATATATTTTAATTCAAA
This sequence comes from uncultured Eubacteriales bacterium, assembly GCA_900317795.1. GTDB lineage: Bacteria > Bacillota > Clostridia > Oscillospirales > Acutalibacteraceae > UBA1213. The sequence goes on from ONIF01000026.1 coordinate 3,457, forward strand.
TGTCCCCAAAAGTCAACCATAACTGAAATAAAATTCGGCGTTCAGCCGTCTAACCGACCAAACGCCTTTTATTTTAAAAATCTATTTCTTTGATAATATCTGATGGAAGCATTGTACGGGCTGACATGAAGTCACGGCATTTATCTCCTGCAATTCCATGATAGTAAACCGCATATACAGCGGCTTTTTCCGCACTGAATCCCTGTGCGAGAAGTGAGGACATCATACCTGCAAGCACATCTCCGCTGCCGCCTTTTGCCATACCGTTATTTCCCGTGAGATTGACATATACTTTTCCCTCGGGCGTGGCTATAATCGTGCCTGCACCTTTCAACACAACTGTTACACGGTATTCCATTGCAAAGTCTTTTGCAACATCATATCTGTAAGCCTGAATTGTCTGCACATCGCTGGCAATCAGCCTTGCCATTTCTCCGGGGTGGGGCGTTATGATTACGGGGGCTGTTGCAAGGCGGAGTACATCAAGATTTCCGCATATACAATTAAGTCCATCGGCATCTATTACCATAGGTTTCGTTGAATTTTGTATCAGCAGTGAAACAAGCTGTTTGGTATCGTTATTGACACCCATTCCACAACCTATCAGCATGGCACTTGCACTGTTTGACAACTCAAACAATATTCTCTGATATTCCCTTGCACTGATTTTTCCGTCCTGCGTCTGTTCCAAAGGGAGAAATACGCTTTCTGCAAGCCTTTGTGCAGCTATGTTATAGATTGACCTCGGCACAGCCATTTTCAGAAGTCCCACGCCTGTACGCAAAGCCGCCTCACCTGCAAGCATTGCCGCCCCTGCCATTCCATAACTGCCGCATATTGCCAAAAGTGTACCGTTATTTCCCTTGTGTGCGGATTTCTTTCTTTCCCTGACAGGCTCGCTTTTAATAAATTCATCTGTTGTTTTCATCATGTAGGCACAGCTGTCAAGAACGTGTTTCGGTATGCCCACATCTGAAACAATGACCTCTCCGCAGTAGTCCATTGACGGACATAAAACGTGCAAAGGCTTTAAAGCCGTAAATGACAATGTATAGTCTGCCTTGAAGCAGTCCGAAATGACACTTCCGCTGTCGCAGAGAATTCCGCTCGGCACATCTACGGCTATTTTCACAGCTTTTTTATTCTGATTGGCTAAACTGATTATCTCAGCCACATTTGTTTTAAAAACCCCTTTAAAACCTATGCCGTAAACCGCATCTATGATAATATCAGCATTTTTCACAGCCTCAACAGGCTTTTCGATTTGCTCTGTAAAGTCATACAGAGAAACTTCACGTGGGAGGGTGCTGAAATGGTTTGACGCAAGCAGAGAGTGAGGCAGTCCGTCAGCCATTATGACCGTTACATTATATCTGCCCGACAAAATCTCCGCTGTAACAAATCCGTCACCACCGTTATTTCCCGTACCGCAAAGTATGCAGACATTTTTCAAATCCCTGTCTTTCAATATCTTCTCCGCAAAGTCTGCCACATTTTTTCCTGCCCTCTCCATTAAAGTAGATACAGGCACTCCATAGCTTGCGGACATCTCCTCCATATTTCTGATTTCACTGCTTTCAACGACTATCATTTTCAATCACACCTCAATTCAATATACTCTTTCGGCACAAACTCCGTCAGCCATACCCCATTTTCCGACAGGTAAAATACATATCCGTCTTTGTACATATCCCCTGCCCTAACATTGAATATAACAGGCTTTCCATGCCTTGCACCTACTTTCAAAGCGGTTTCCGTGTCCTTTGAAAGATGTACATACAGCCTTCTCCCGTGAATAATTCCTTTTTCCAAAATGGAATTGATATTTCTTTCAGCCGTTCCGTGAAAAAGTATCTCGGGAGGCTGTAATACTTCCATATCCATGATTACCTCAATGGAATGTCCCTGACTTGCACGGATTTTTTTGCCGTCACCGCTGATTTTATAACGCTGTTTTTCATCTTCCTTAACTATTTCTTCAAGCAGTTCCCTGCTTAAAGTGAATTTTGAATTTTCATTCACTTTTCGGATAAGCTCATCAATATCCGCCCATGCACCGTATTTTTCTATATTCAATCCTATCATTTCAGGCTTGTGGCGTAATATCTTGCTCAAAAATTTGCTTAATTTTGTATTGTCCAAATCAGAACCCCCCATATAAAAAATATACTTATATTTTAGCACAAATATTTTTATATTGCAACTTCACTTGACATATAAGAAAAGTATATTTATAATAAAATCATATTAAAAGAAAAGGAGTTTTTTGTTATGAAAATTCTTGTAACAGGCGGTGCAGGCTATATCGGCAGTCATACTTGTGTTGAGCTGCTCAATGCAGGCTATGAAGTGGTTGTGGTTGACAACTATTATAACAGTGTTCCCGAAGTTCTCAACCGTGTGGAAAAAATTACAGGCAAATCCCTTGTAAAATATGAATGCGATATCCGTGACAGAGAGGGACTTGAAAAAATCTTTGCAGAAACAAATCCCGATGCAGTAATACATTTTGCAGGCTTAAAGGCTGTCGGAGAATCTTCCAGACTTCCCCTCCTTTACTATGAAAACAATATCTATGGCAGTGTTGTTTTATTTGAAGTTATGGAGAAATTCAACTGCAAGAAAATTGTATTCAGCTCATCTGCGACAGTTTACGGCAACAATCCTATCCCCTATAAAGAAACCATGCCCACAGGTGATGTCAGCAATCCCTACGGCAGAACCAAATATTTTATTGAAGAAATTCTCGGTGATGTCTATAAAGCCGACAATAACTGGAGTATATCCCTTTTAAGATACTTCAATCCCATAGGGGCACATGAAAGCGGACTTATCGGAGAGGACCCCAACGGCATTCCCAATAATCTCATGCCGTATATATCAAGAGTTGCCATAGGCAAACTTCCTCAGCTTACGGTATTTGGCGGTGATTATGACACAAAAGACGGCACCTGCATTCGTGACTATATACACGTTGTTGACCTTGCAAAAGCACATCTTTGTGCAGTCGCAAAAATCCTTGATACAACAGGTATAGAAGCCTATAATATCGGTAACGGTGTCGGTTACAGCGTTCTCGATATAGTGAATGCATTTGAGAGAACAACAGGTCAGAAACTCAACTATGTCATAGGCGACAGGCGTGCAGGCGACCTCCCTGCATTCTATGCAGACGCTACTAAGGCAAATACCGAACTCGGCTGGAAAGCACAGTATGATATTGACAAAATGTGCATAGATACTTGGAACTTCCAGACCAAAAACCCCGACGGCATTAAATAAATGGAAAATTGAAAATGGAAAGTGGAAAATTGATTGTATTTTCCACTTTCTGTCAAAAAAACGGAACATATACTTTTTTGTATGTGTTCCGTTCCTATTTTTCCATTTTCAACTTTCAATTTTCAATTTCTTTAAGGGCATAATATAATGCATAAGATGACGAAAGAAAACGTATTTTTTCTCTTTCGTCGGGCAAGCCCTCAGATAAATGCAGTTCTTTTGCAAAAGTATTTTTTTCGGTACTTATGCCAATATATACCAAGCCTACATCACTTCCTGTCGGTCCTGCCATGCCTGTTGTAGATATGCCTATATCCGCACCCGATATACATCTTATCCCTTTTGCCATTTCAACAGCTGTTTCTGCACTGTACTCCGTGTACTTTTCAAGCACTTCACTCGGCACTCCCAAAACTTCATGTTTTATCCTGTTCGAGTACGAGCATACTCCGCATTCAAATACCTCCGACACTCCCGCAACAGAGGTTATCCTCTCCGAAACAAGTCCCCCTGTCAAGCTTTCAGCCGTTGCCACTTTCAAGCCCTTTTCTTTCAGAAGGTCAACCAATTTTTGTGGCAGGTCGTCTGTGAGAAATTCAATTTCCATGTTATCAGCCCTTTCTTATATCATGTTTATATTATACCACACATAAACATCTATTAACAGGTTTTTGGTTTAAAAAAATCTTTTGTTCACAATTTATTAACAATTATGCGGTAAAAAAATATTATAATATATAATCAAGGGGGGATTTTTTATGCTTAGAGAGCAATCAACCGTAAATGCCTTTTTCATCAATTTCATTCTGGGCGTGATATGGCACTATGCTGTATTGTTTGTGTGCATATCACTGAATAACAGCGTGTTTTCTCCCGAAAGAAAGCTGTATCATTGTCGAAAATGGGAACGTGGCGGTAAATTTTACAGTGACGTGCTGAAAATCAACAAGTGGAAAGACACTCTGCCTCAGCATATCGGAAAAGACGGCTTTTCCAAAGAGCATATTGAAGATGTTTCCATAGAGTATCTCGACAAGTTTATTTTAGAAACGTGTCGTGGAGAGTGGAACCATAAAATGAATTGTGTATTGGTAATTGTCCTGTTTGGAATAAACGGGGTTACGGGAGTATCTGTTATATTATCATTTGCAACGATAGCAGGTAATATGCCTTTTATCTGCATACAGAGATACAACCGCTTCAGACTGCAAAGACTTAAAAAAACTCTTTTGAGGAAAATGGAAAGACAAAATAAAATGCTTGTATGCACAACAGCGGAAAATGAAAGTTTAACGGAGTGAATGAAATGGATTGGTTTTTTGCGGAAAGTGTCGGGCAAACTCATCTTATTACAGGTGAGGATGCTATACATATCACAAAATCTCTGAGAATGTCTGTCGGTGAAATTATCACTATATGTGATAAAAATAAAACAGAACATCTCTGCAAAATAGAGAGAATTACTTCTGACGGAGTGCAAGTTAAAGTTGTGACAGAAAGCGAATGCATGAATGAGCCGACAGTTGAAGTGACACTTTTTGCGGCTCTCACCAAGGGCGATAAAATGGAAACTGTCATTCAAAAATCCGTTGAACTTGGTGTTTATTCAATAGTGCCTGTTTTAACGGACAGGTGCATATCTCGCCCCGATATGAAATCATCTGCAAAAAAACAGCAGCGTTACCAAAAAATAGCTTATCAGGCGGCTATGCAGTCAAGACGTGGAATAATACCCGAAGTGCATGAAATCATTGAACTGAAAAAAGCCACTGAAATGCTTTCGGATTTCGACAGGGCGATAATGTTTTATGAAGGCGGAGGAATGCCTTTGAAAAAGATAATAATGCCGTCTGATAAAAAAATTGCAGTATTTACGGGCTGTGAGGGCGGATTTGAGGAAAGTGAAGCCGAACTTCTCACAAGTCACGGTGCAGTCACGGCAACTCTCGGCAAACGCATTTTAAGAGCTGAAACCGCACCTTTGACCGCACTTTCAATCATAATGTTCCATACAGGAAATCTTGAATAAAAAGGGAGAGTGAATGCTATGGCAGTACAGGCAGTACCTACAAAGGGCAATTTGATGACTTTCAAAAAGTCACTTGCACTTGCAAAAAACGGCTATGAACTTCTCGACAAAAAAAGAAATATACTTGTCAGAGAGATGATGACGCTTATCGACAGGGCAACCGAAATACAGGATAAAATTGATGTGACATACAGCAAGGCTTATCTTGCACTTCAAAAGGCAAATATCACTTTGGGATATATAGACGACCTTGCAAAGACCATTCCCACGGACAATTCCGTCAAGCTTTCATACAGGAGTGTAATGGGCGTGGAAATTCCCATAGTTACCATTGACGAAAGCATGGAAGAAAAAGGAATTTTTTATGGACTTAGCTCGACAAATGAAAACTTTGATGAAGCATATATGTGTTTCAGAGAGGTGAAAAGACTTACGGCAGACCTTGCGGAAGTGGAAAACAGTGTTTACCGTCTTGCAGACGCTATCAAGAAAACTCAGAAACGTGCCAATGCTCTCAAAAATATAATGATACCGAGATTTGAGGAAACCGTGAAATTTATTACAGATGCCCTCGATGAAAAAGACAGAGAAGAATTCTCTCGTCTTAAAGTTATTAAATCAAGAAGAAAAAATGAAGATTGAGAAAAAAGCAGTCAGTAATTTTTATACTGACTGCCATTTTTTTACGTCAAAAAATTCCGCTTTGTGTATCTATGTGACTATCATTACAACATTGCACATTGCACATTGTTAATTGCTAATTGCTAATTGCTAATTGCTAATTGCTAATCGTTCGGCTGTATTGAGTACTGCCGCTGCAACGGGTATTGCTTCACCATATCCCGAACCACCGTTTTCTATTACAACGGAAAATGCAAGGGGACATTCCTCATTTTTGCAAAAGCCCGTTATCCATGCATGAGGTTCTGCGTCTGCAACTTCTGCCGTACCCGTTTTGGCACACACATCAAGCGTATCGCTGAATCTTCCTTTGCCGTAATTTAAATATACGGCACTATCCATCATGCCTGCAATTTTATCGGCAGTTTGAGGACTCATCATGTTATCTCCGAAAGTCTGACGGGGTTCATAATCCTTTCCGCCTATGCCGCTTACAATATAAGGCATTACAGGTGTTCCGCCATTCGCTATTGCAGCGGAAATCATCGCAACATTCAACGGAGTTTCAAGCACGTTTGCCTGACCTACTCCCGACCATGCAAACTCATTTTCATTGATGTCAAAAACATCATATATACTTTTTGCCGACTCAAAGCCGTCAAACGTGATATTTTTATTAAATCCCATTTTTTCCGCCTGTCTTGTCATGGCAAATCTGCCCAATTCACTTGCAAGATGACCGAAATAGCAGTTACAGGAATACACAATCGCACCTGTAATATCTACATCTCCCATGGCAAATTCACAAGTAATATCCTCACCGCCTATTTTGTCCTCACCCTTGCAGTGATAGACAACTTCTTCCACATCTTTGATATTTTCAAGTCCTGCCGCTGCTGTAACAAGCTTGAATGTAGAGCCGGGGGAATACAGTCCCGAACAAACACGGTTAATATATACACCGTCATATTCCTCGTTATTTTTCATGTTTTCGGGTATATTTTCGGGGTCGTATGCAGGAGTGCTTACCATGCATACCACTTCGCCTGTTTTGTAATTATAGAAAAACACCGCACCTTTTCTGTCGCCCAAAGCCTCATAAGCCGCCTTTTGAAGTTCCGCATCTATTGTAAGGGTTATGTCATTTCCCTTTCTCAGATTTTTCGGCATTCCAAAGGAAAAAAGAAAATGATAGCCGATAAGCTCGGAACGGTATATATTTTGTATGGAGTTATAGAGATTGACAGTACTGTCATCACCGACAACGTGCAGACAAGCTTTTCTTATACTTTCATCATCATTATAAAATCTCTCACCGCCGCTGCTGTATGCAAGCACTTCACCGTTTCTGTCGTATATCGTGCCTGCATAGTCAAGATTGCCTGCCGCTGTCAAGTGAAGATTACGCAGATTTATCACCCAATCCTCCGCATTGATAAATATATTTACCGTGTGATAAAGCAGTCCCGCAAAAAATGCTATCGTCAGAATAAGAATGATATTTGACCTTTTTTTAATGGTATTCATATAAGCACTTCACCTCTTTTTGCTTTGGGCTTCATTCTGTAAAAAGTCCTTTCGTCAGCCGATTTGATGAATGCAAGAAGTCCCCAGCAAGCCATCATGCTTGTACCGCCATAACTCAAAAACGGCAATGTCAGCCCCGTCATAGGTATCATTCCAAGACCTCCGAATATATGGAGTGCCGCCTGAAATACAAGAAGTCCGCTTGCCGAACACGCTGCCATTGAGTAAAATACGGAACGGCTCTTTACAGTCATAGACCTTGCATAAATCACAAGTCCGCCTATTGCACTTACAAGAATGAGTATATGAAACAGTCCCGTTTCTTCACTCAGAGTGCTGAATATTAAATCGCTTTCGGAAATGGGAATATAACGTAAATTTCCATTTCCTGCACCAAGTCCGAAAAATCCTCCGCTTGCACCGCATATCAATGCATTTACCTGCTGATAGCCCTCATCGCTTGCATATTCCCACACATTTCCCCATACTTTGAAACGTGCCGCAATGTACGGTTTCATGATAACAATGACCGCTGCTGCCGCAACTGCAATCAGCATTACTACCGTTACAGCTTTCCAGCTTCCCGACCACATATATATGGCAATCAAAAACGTACCGAAAAATACAAGTGCCATGCCTATGTCGCTTATGTCATAAAGCATATAAAGTATAGCCATCGTGACGATAAACAATTCTACGACATAACGGGTTTTTCTTATTCTGTCGAGAGTGCCTGCACATATAAAAATATAGGCAACTTTTGCAAGTTCGGCAGGCTGAAGTGACATACCGCCTATATTTATCCAGTTGGCAGCACCGTTTTTTTCCTGCCCGAAAAGCATTGCAGACGCTACCAGACCAATGGCAGCCACTGCCATGATATACCTAAAATATTTACTCCTGTCGGGGACTTTGATAAACCAGATTATGACAGAATATATTCCCATTCCTATCACTGCCCCGACAGTCTGTTTAAAACCCCATTCCGTTACAAATGTGGTGCTTATCACCACTCCCGTTCCCGAAAGCAGGAGGGCGATTGTTTCAAGCTCAAAATCGGGTCTTTTGAGAATATTGCATGATACCCAGTAAAATGCAAACATTGCCGCAATAAACGTGACAGCAGGAAAAAATATTTCCACTTCTTTTATATATATAAAAGCCTCCACCGCCAGCATCAATATATAAAATGCAGTCATTATTACAAGCATAGTACCCGAAAAAGTTCTTTTGTCATAAGGTGCAATTCTGATTCTGCCCTTTGCAGCGTCTTTCAGAGTAAGCACGGACGAACCAAGTGATATTTTATCACCGTTTTGCAGAGGACAATTCTTTATCACCTTTTGACCGTTCACAAACACTCCTGCCTTTGAATCTATATCGGATATATACCACTCTTTATCCCTGTTGAAAAGAACAGCATGAGCTCTTGATACCGTCATATCATCTTCTATGACGATATCCGAATTTTCATTTCTGCCTATGAGATTTTCCCAGAACATGACTTTATATGTCTTGTCAGCCGTTTCGTCATAGAGAAGTGCAAGTGCTTTATTTTCCCTTTTTCCCCTGTTCATAGAAATAAAGCATATTCCCAAAGTTATCAATGCCAGAAAGGGCGTTGCTATTCTGAGAGCAAATGCTATCATTTCCACTGTTTCCATTAAAAATCACCTCCGTTTTACATAGCTTATCTCTTTTCGGTTGATTTGTCAACCAAAAAATCAAGAGCGAAAGCAAATATTTTTGCTTTCGCCCATTATGATTTGTTGGCAAGCAGGGGTTTGATTGCCTGATATACTTGGCTGACTTTCTGACCGTCACCGTATTTTTTCATCATAGCCGAATTAACGGCTGTTTTTGTGGGACAGTTTCTTATGCACTCCAATACAAATTGTATATCATCTTCATTTTCGTTTTCAAGGAGCTTTCTCACTTTATATTCAAGTTCATCATATATTTCATCCTGCGTTGTAAGGCTTTTTACGATATATACATCTACTCCCTGTTTTTTCCAGTAATCTATAAGACAGTTAAAGCCGTTATCTTTTGTGACTATATAGAACTTTACTTTTTTCTTGCATTTTTCCGCACATTGACTGACAGCATATCCCAGAAATGACGAAAGCTGAAAATCAAGGGCATTTTTATAGCCCACTCTGACTTTCTGCATACTCACGGCAGCCTTTGTATTACTCAATATCGCATGAATGTCAAAAGACATCTTGTCTGCATTCATGCTGTAAAATATGCATATAGAATCCGTTTTTTTGCGGTTTTCAATGCCGTTGAACCCGTCAAGCTTTACATTCTCGTAATCGACAAGAAAAAAATTTTCTATATGCTTATGGAAAATATGTTTATGATTGCTTATGATAATATCCGAAATATTTTCCGCCTCATCTGTATTTTTTGAATTGAACTTTTCCGACATGAATTTTCACACCCTATTTATTAACATCTGATAATATTATATTAACTTTTGCTTATAAATTCAATATATTTTTTAAAAATATTTATAGTAAACGTCACTGAAAATTTCCTTTTGTCATTCTGAGGAACGAAGTGACGAAGAATCTTTCAAAGATTCCTCACTTCGCTCACTTCGCCCGGAATGACATAGGGCAATTTATTTTGTCGCTTACTATAAAAAGACTGCCGCAGAAATATCCACAGCAGTCCTTTTTAACTCGTCGTGCCGGTAAAAACGCAAAATCAAGCTATTTGGCTGTCCCGACCCCTCCGTCAAAATTTGACAATTAAAATTGTCAAATTTTGCCACCTCCCCTTTCAGGGGAGGCAAGAGTTACAACCACAAATTTATTTGTGTATTTTAATTACTTTTTAGAAACTTAAATTTATAAAAAGCAGATTTCAAGCAATAAAGCAGGCTTGCCTCCCCTGAAAGGGGAGGTGGCATTTCATCACGTAAGTGATGAAATGACGGAGGGGTCAGCGTTCGAAGAACCAAGTTGGAGTTTTTCAATGTACCGGCACAAGAGTTTTTTTAATTTCAAAATTCACTCCATGTACTGAGTGCATTTATCCATAAGCGATATGACATCATTATATGCCACCACATCAAGATGTGCAATGCTGTTTCTTGCATCTTTCACTTTCTCAAGAAATTTCAGTTCCTTTTTCGTCAATATATCGTTGTTCATGCACAAGTGATAAAGCTGACCTATTTCAAGTTCAAATATATTGCTCGTCTTATACGCTTTCAAGGAACAGCCTTTGAGCCTGTCCGGATTTTCCGAAATAAATCCGCTTCTGAACTGTTCTATTATCGGAAAAAGTATTTTTACCTGTGCTTTCCAGAGAGATTTTTTTACCCTTGTTTCAATGTCATCACACGGGATATTATTTTCTCTGAATATCTTTTTGGCAATATTCAGAGTGTTGACGGGCAGACTGCCTTTATATTCTGCAAGCTTGCCTGCAATCATGACATTATCGCCTGCAAGTGCCGACGCTGTTTCGGCAATATACTGTTTCTGCTGAATAGAGCAATTCTGCTCGGACAGTATCGTCATGCACAACATGAGCATATCAAAGTCATTGATATTGGCATCATAGTCTATGATTTCACAACGGCACTCTTTTTCTTTGAGATATTCTTTGATATGCCCGTCACCGTCTTTTATGAAAAGCACTAATGCACCGTGCTGTTCATCGTACTCGTCAAAGTAGGAATGATACTCCTCCGCAAAGTCTATCCACTTTTCGGGCGTTTTTGAATAAACCATATCCAGTATGACATTACTCCTGTTCAAAACCGCCCTTGGATTGCGGGCAAGAAATTTTGCAACCGTATTTTCAGCCGACGGCCAGTATTTGCTTCTTTCCTCGTCATCTCCGCAGTATTTGCGGAGTATATATTCGTTAGGCTCGGAGTGACTTTCGGGCACATCGATAGTGGTTTTCATATTGGGACTGTCTTTTTCTATATTCTCCACTATATTCTGTATCAGCTCATCTTTCCATGCTATCTCATTTTTATACAGCACAAATGCCGATTTGCCGTCAAGCACCGAATAAGTTATATCTTCCGCAAAGTTTGACGGATTTGTCAGGCGTTTCCACCATATTTCCTCTATTCTCATTCCGCTCTGCCTCCCATGTACTTTGAAAGCTCTGTATTCACATCTTCCCTCGTACCCAGAAGTTCACGGAATCCCTCCGTTGAGAACATATACAAATCGTCTTTTGAAGTAAGTATATTCAAATCCCACATTTCTTTGAAAAGCTCCGTTATCTGCTCTCTGCTGTATGCAAGGAGCATATTGATTTCATCACTCTTTGCTTTATTCACGACTTCCTCTATTTTAAAGCCCGTCTTTCTTTCATTTTCATCTTTATTTTCTTCTTCATAATAGAGATAGGCAAGCACAAGGGCTATGACATAATAAGGACTGTTTTCCTTTCCCTCAACTTCGAGGGTCATTCTCAGTTTGCCCTTTATCTCGTCTTTGAAATTCGGGTCGGAAAGAACTTTCTTTATGTGGCTTTCGGTTACTTCATAACAGGGAGTTTCCGTTTCGCTGTATCCCGCATAATCCTCGTTGGTCATGGCAAGAATGAGTTTCTGACCGTAGAGGTGCAGAAGTCCGGGGAAATAATTTGTCTTTGCAAGAATGAGATTGATAACTTCATCACTGAACACAAATCCCAAATAGGCAAGGCAGTGTGTCAAAAGTTCGGTTGCTTCGGGGCGTTTGAACGGATAGATGACGCATGAACCCAGATGTTCAAAGTCATAGTTCTTGGAATAAAACTCATGGTCAAATTTGGAAAGATTATGCAGACCTGCAAGCACAAACTTGAAATTGGGCGAAAGCATCTCTTTCAGCAAAGTTATCGGGCGATAGTCTATTTCCTTACTGCTTGCAATAAATTCATCTGCCTCGTCAAGCATGAGCAAAAGATAGGATATTTTATTCTCGGAATTTTGGTCTTTCAGACGCTTTCTTATATGCATTGCGAGTATATCCCAGTCACTGCACTCCGAACCTTCGGGGAGAATATCATTCATAACAAGCTCCTGTGATACACGCAGAGCCGCCTCTGTGTAATTTCTGCCCTTTATGCTTATCACAACCGCCCTTTGATATTCGTTTCCGTCTATTTCATAAGCTGCCATTTTCAAAAGCGAACTCTTTCCAAGCTGTCTGCCGCCGTAGATGAGATTTGCACCGCTGTATGACTTTATCAGTTCAAGTTCGGCTTGTCTGCCCGTGAAAAGCTCCGCAGGTATATCAACATTCGCTTTCGGACAGAACGGCTGATTATATGCAAACGGCATTCCCGCAGCCATCAGCATACGGCTTATACTGTTCGCCTGATAGTGCTTTGCAAGGTACAGCAAAAGAACCCTGTCTATCAGCAAAAACGTCTTTGAAAGCGATTTTTCTTCTTTTATCTTTCTTGCAAAACGTCGTCTTTCCTCTTTGCTCAAAGCCCAGTTAAGCATAACTATCGTATTTTGCGAAACGCTGTTAAGCTCACGGAATTTGTCGATAAGCTGGTCTGTATTGAAACGCCCGTCAAGGAAAAGCACTCTCATTCCCTCATGCTCCGTAAGAGAGCCGTATGCAGGTATCGGATGGGAATAATTCACCTTTCCTGTTTTCTTCTTTATTTTCACGTTATACATATCTTCACTCGCAGAGGTAATATCTTTTACTTCCTCAACGGCAAATCCAAGCTGTGAAATGATTTTTGAAATCCTCTCTGCACCCGCAGGCTTGGAGGCAGGCCAATTCTGTACAAGTGAAGTTCCTCCACGCAGTTCTTTATTTACTCCGTATATGTTGCTGGACTTCTGCAAAGCCCTTTCAACATTCCTTGTATTGTAATAGGAACAAAGTGCCTTTTGCAGACTGCTGTTGGAATCGGACGAAACAGCCCTGTGCAAAGTTTCATATTCTGCCATAAAACTCTTGAATATCTCAACAGGCTCTTTGGCAAAGTCCGTGATACTCTTTATATCTCCACGCCTGATACAGTTAAGGATATTTTCCGCTATGGAGAAATTCCTGTCCTCGATATACTCTTTTATTTTCTCCTTGCTGTATATGCCGAAATCATAGTTTTCGTCATTGGCAAT
>ONIF01000323.1 GCA_900317795.1 uncultured Eubacteriales bacterium
TATTGGAAAAAGTTATATTTTTTTATAATATTTATTTGAAAAATTTTGTATATGTGTTATAATGTAAAGGCACATTTAAACATTTGGGTGAAAATGCCCGAAAATAAAATATACAGGAGGTCAAAAATTTTGAACTGGGAAATAGTTGTTTTCATTGTGTATCTTCTCTTTATGCTTGGAATAGGCGTATTCTTTTTCTTCAAGAGCAAAGGCGGAGGAGATAAGAGTTATTTTCTTGGCGGAAGGCAAATGGGTCCTTGGGTAACGGCATTGTCGGCAGGTGCATCCGACATGAGTGCATGGGTACTTATGGGCTTGCCTACATCAATTTATGCATTGGGCTTGGGACAGATATGGATACCGATAGGACTTGCGGTAGGCTATACAATAAGCTGGCTGTTGGAAGCTCCCAGATTGCGTAAATTTTCGATAGTGGCAAATGACTCCATTACCATTCCGCAGTATCTGACAAACAGGTTTTTGTCAAAGTCAAAGGTATTGCAGATATTGTGTGCAGTAGTATTTTTGGTGGCATATACGATTTATTCCGCATCAAGCTTGAAAGCTTGCGGAACGCTTTTCAATACGGTAATCGGCTGGGACGCAAATGTTGCTATGTATATAGCGGCGGCTATTATTGTAGGTTATACGTTTTTGGGAGGATTTTCGGCAGTATGCTGGACAGACTTCTTTCAAGGAATGCTGATATTTTTCGGAATGCTGACGGCAACCGTTACAGCGGTATGTATGCTTGACATGGGCAAGGCACAGGAAATTGCACAGCAGGTAACAGTTACTAACCCTAATTTCTGGAATCCCGTAACAAATTGGCAGGATATTGTATCGGGATTTGCATGGGGACTTGGCTATTTTGGAATGCCGCATATTATTATAAGATATATGTCGATACGTTCACAGAAAGAAATGAAAAAATCGGCAGCAATAGGTATTACATGGACAGCATTTATTGTACTGTTTGCGGCAGCAATAGGTGTAATAGGCTTGATGTTCTTGGGATATGACCAAGCAACCGTTGACGGCTCACTTGTATTTATCACAATGGTAAGAAAGATATTCCCTGCAATACTTTCGGGCATACTTCTTTCGGCAGTATTGGCGGCTTCCATGAGTACGGCAGACAGTCAGCTTTTGTCAGCTTCATCATCATTTGCAAGTGACGTTTATAAGCCTGTTATCAGAAAGAATAAAGCGAGTGAAAAGGAAATGCAGTGGGCAGGCAGATTGGTAGTGCTTGCAGTTGCAATCGTTGCACTTGTGATAGCAGCGTCACCCGATTCAGGTTCCATTATGAGTTTGGTATCGAATGCGTGGGGCATATTCGGAGCGGCAATCGGTCCGTCAATCATATTGTCACTTTTCTGGAAACGCTTTAATATATACGGGGCAATAGCAGGAATAGTGGTAGGAACAGTTGCAGATATATGCTGGATGATATTCCTTACAGGCTCAACGGGCATATATGAATTGGCACCTGCATTTGTAATAGGCTTGGTTGCAGCGGTAGTTGTATCACTTGTTACAAAAGAGCCTGCAAAAGACGTTGAGGAACTTTTTGATAAAGCTGTGAAATACGAAGATTAAAAAACAGGGTGCAGGGAGCTTGCTCCCTGCCGAGGTCAAGGGCGAGCAGCCCTTGTGGGGTTTGGGGCAACGCCCCAATCATCAATAAAAAAACCTCCCTATTCGACATAAAATCGGATAGGGAGTATTTTTTTGATGTCATATAGCGGAATTGGCTTTTAAGAGAGCCTGTTTTTCATTCCAGAGTTTTTCGGAGAGGTCAACATAGTATGCATGGGGATTTTCAAAACGCTTTACCTCGTCCCAGAGAGTGTCAAGCTGCTGTTTGCAGCGGTTTTTAATAGTCTGAATGTCGGGGAGTTCATAGCAGAGTTCGCCTTTATTGAAGATTTGTTTACGGATTTTAACGGCACGGAAATTGGTTAAAGTTTTGCGTTTCCAAGTGTGTTCGGGGTCGAATATAGTATAGGGTTTTGTATCGTCAATTTCCTCGTCAAAAAGGGTGATAACATCTGCAATGCAATGGCTTTATTTGTTTCCTTGTCATAAAGGCGGTAGAGGTCTTTAAAACACGGATTGGTGATTTTAGCGACATTTTCGCTGATTTTAATTTTAGGTGTTTCAACACCGTCTTTGAGAATGGAAACGACTTTATAGACACCCCCGAAAACAGGTTCGGAACTTGCCGTGATAAGTCTTTCACCGACACCGAAACTGTCTATTTTAGCACCCTGACGGAGCATATCGGCTATGATATATTCATCAAGGGAGTTTGACGCACATATCTGACAATCGGGGAAACCTGCTTCATCAAGCATTTTTCTTGCTTTTTTGGAGAGGTATGTTATATCACCGACCTGCTTCATCAAGCATTTTTCTTGCTTTTTTGGAGAGGTATGTTATATCACCGCTGTCAATGCGGATACCTTTGGGGCGGCAGCCCATCGGAACGAGAATTTCATTGAAAACTTTAATTGCATTGGGAATGCCCGATTTAATGACGTTGTAGGTATCTACAAGGAGAGTGCAGGCATTGGGATAGCGTTTTGCATAGGCGGCAAAGGCTTCATATTCCGTATCAAAGGACTGAATCCAACTGTGAGCCATAGTGCCGAGAGCAGGCACACCGAAATCCCTGTCGGAGATGGTGCAGGCTGTACCGACACAGCCGCCGATATAAGCAGCCCTTGCACCGAAAACAGCCCCGTCATAGCTGTGGGCACGTCTTGAACCAAATTCCATAACGCCCCTGCCGTCAGCTGCACGAACTATTCTGTTAGCCTTTGTAGCGATAAGGCTTTGATGATTGATTGTGAGGAGTATCATAGTTTCAACAAGCTGAGCCTGAATAATAGGACCTCTGACTGTGACAATAGGTTCATGTGGGAATATAGGAGTACCTTCTTCAACCGCCCAAACGTCACACGCAAATTTGAAGTTGCGGAGATATTCAAGAAATTCCTCGCTGAAAATATTTTTAGTACGGAGAAAAGCAATATCTTCATCTGTGAAAGTGAGGTTTTTAAGATATTCGACAGCCTGTTCCAGCCCTGCCATAATTGCAAAACCGCCCTTGTCGGGATTTCTTCTGTAAAACATATCAAAAGTAGCGGTAATGTCTTTCATGCCGTTTTCAAAGTAACCGCCTGCCATTGTCAGTTCATAAAAGTCTGTCAGCATGGTAAGATTGATTTTATTGTAAGCCATAGTAAAAAACTCCTTTATATTTTGTCATATTTTTCTTTTGTAAAGGTTGCGGTATTTTCGGTGTAGTCACTGCAAAGACGGAAACGCATAGCAACAAACCAGTTACCGAATTTTTCTTCAATTTGGGGGAGGTTATCGGGGAAAGCGTCAAATTCCCCTTTGGAAATTTTAAAGATTTCGGTGTAGCCGTTGCCTGCACTCGAACCGAACTGATAATGAGAAACAGCGTACATATTTTCATCGAAACAGCCGACACTCCAGTAATCTTTACTTTTTACGCTTTTGAAATCCTTGTAGGAATAGATTTTTTCTGACATATTGAAACAACTCCTTTTCATAAAATATTTTTTACAATTTCAATGCCGTTTGTGTGCATGATGTAGAGAGCCATCATTTCGGCAAGCTCGGGTTCATGGTTTGGAAGTGAGCAAGTCGCTGTAAGGTCATAGGGTACAATCACACGGCAGGGAACATTTCTTCTGTTGAAGTCTGCTTTAAGAGTAAGTGCAAACTGTATTACGCACATATCGGTGCAGTCGCCTGTAATGATGAAAGTATTCTTGCCCGAATTTTTGATGAAGTCGGAAACTTCGGGTTCAAGATAGCCGTTGGTGGAGTTTTTGCCGAAAACGGTAATATTTTCATCGGCATTTTTTATTTCATCTGTCAAGGCACTTTCGGAAGTACCTTTGAGGCAGTGAACGGGATATGTCGAAAATTCCGTACTGTCGTTGGTATGTTCATCGGCAAGTGCGATAGTCTGAATATTTTTCGACTTGCAGAACTTTGTAAATTGAGCAACATAATCATTTATGGAGAGGACTTCACAGCTTGACAAAGCACCCTCTTTTACAAAACCGTTAATCATATCAACAATCACATGGAGAGTAGTATTGGGCTTAATGTCGTCGGGCTTGAGAATTGAAAGACCGTTAAACCATTCATAAACGCCTTTAAAGTCAGCCGTAAGAGCTTTAAAATCTTTTGTGTGTTTCATATAAATCAAACTCCTTTTTGATATTTTTGATTTGATATTATCATCTTGATATTATTATACTACATACTTTCAGAAAATGCAAGAGGTATTTTAAATTTTTTCAAAAAATTTTTTGGTGTAATAAGGCTTATTTTTTTATAATTTTCGGGGGAAAATAATTTTATACTTTTCACAAAGTTCAACATGAATATTTTTACATAATTGCTATTGTTATTTAGGGGTATATGATTTATAATTAAGTACACAGAGAGTACAATGTGAATGTATATTTTTTAAAATTTTTAAAGAGGTGTAATTTTTAATGAGGTTGCGTAAACAGGCACTTGGCTCAAGAAACCTTATCGGAACAAGAGTGGAGGAGGCTCGCAAGAAAAAAGGCATGAAACAGAAAGAACTGCTTGCACAGCTTCAGGTCAGCGGTGTGGATATGAATGCATCGGGGCTGTCGAAGCTGGAAGGGCAGATAAGATATGTAACAGACGTAGAACTCGTTGCATTGGCAGACATACTTGAAGTATCGGTAGATTATCTTCTTGGCAGAGATACGAAAAAATAATTGAAAAGAAATTCCCTTTTGTCGCATGATGAAAGGGACTTTTTTTATTGAAAATCGATGGGAAATATATTATAATTTGTGTAATATATTTGGGGAGGTTGTATCAATGAGGAAGTTGAAAAAAGCATTGGCAGTTTTCGTTTTATTGCTGATATTGTGCGGAAATATGGCAGGTATAACGGTATCGGCTTATGAAAGTTACGGTGATTTTTAATATGAGGTGCTTGATGACGGTACAGTAAAAATGACAAAATATACGGGCAATGCCGAAATCATTGATATACCGGGTGAGA
>ONIF01000324.1 GCA_900317795.1 uncultured Eubacteriales bacterium
CAAAAAACGACTTGAAGAAAAATTGAAAAAGCTGTTGGACAGCCGAAAAGATACTGATAACGTAACTTTTGAGCAAATGGGTATAGATAAACTTTTTCTTGATGAAGCACACGAGTTTAAAAACTTGTTTTTGTCAACAAAAATGTCGAATGTAGCAGGTATCACCACGTCTGATGATGTGCAGAAAACGGCTGACTTGTATATGAAAACACAGTATCTCGATGAACAGACACACGGCAAAGGTGTTGTATTTGCGACAGGTACTCCTATTTCAAATAGTATGTGTGAAATGTACAATATGCAGAAATATCTGCAAAGCGATTTGTTAAAGAGAAAAAATCTTTTCCATTTCGACAGTTGGGCAACAACTTTCGGTGATAAGGTCACGAAACTGGAACTTGCGACAGAGGGCGGTTATCAGGCAAAAACAAGATTTTCACAATTTCATAACTTGCCCGAATTGATGGCAATGTTTAAGGAATGTGCCGATATTCAGACGGCTGATACGCTGAATTTGCCCAATCTCCCCGAATGTGAAATACACAATGTAGCCGTTCAGCCTACCGAACACCAAAAGGCTCTTGTCGATTCCTTGTCGGAAAGGGCAACGAAAGTACATAACAGACAAGTTGAGCCGACAGTTGACAATATGCTTTTGATAACGACTGACGGCAAAAAGATAGGTCTTGACCAAAGGCTGATAAATCCCGATTTGCCCGATGAACCGCATTCAAAGGTGAATATGTGTGTGGAGAATGTTTTCGGAATATGGGACAAAACACAGGAACAGAGGTCAACACAGCTTATCTTCTGCGATACCTCAACACCGAAAAATGACGGTTCTTTCAACTTGTATGATGATATAAAGCAGAAACTTGTTGCAAAAGGCGTTCCCGAAAATGAAATCGCCTTTATCCATTCCGCAAATACGGAAGATGCCAAAGAAAAAATGTTTGCAAAGGTCAGGGCAGGAGATGTAAGAATACTGATAGGCTCTACAAAGAAAATGGGTGCAGGAACGAATGTGCAGACAAAGTTAATCGCAAGTCACGATTTGGACGCACCTTATAAACCGTCAGATATGGAACAGCGTAGAGGTCGAATGGTCAGACAGGGCAATGAAAATCCGAAAGTAGATTTGTACCGTTACTGTACACAGGATACCTTTGACGCATATCTTTTCCAAATGTTAGAGAGAAAACAGAACTTTATCAGTCAGGTAATGACTTCAAAAAATCCGCAAAGAAGATGTGATGACATTGATGAAGCTACTCTTTCCTATGCGGAAGTCAAGGCACTTTGTATAGGCGATCCCCGTATCAAAGAAAAGATGGAACTGGATATAGACGTTGCCAAATTACAGCTTGAAAGAAAGGCATACCGTGATGAACAGTTCAGTATGGAAGATAAGATTGACACTTTGCAGAAACGGGTAAAAGGTTTTGAAATATCCATTCCCAAAAACGAAAGCGACTTCTTGTATTATGAAAACAATCATCAGCCGAATTTTGATGAAAAAGGCAAGAGAGTTTTTGAGGGAATAACGATTAACGGCAAGACTTATACCGAAAGAAAAGAAGCCAATGAAGCCTTGAAAGACGCATATATAACCGCTTGCAGACAGGGCGGTGGACACAAAGATTTTGTATCTGCCCATTGCGAATATAAAGGCTTTAAAATTTCCGTAATGTTCAACAGTCTTTTGAAATGCTATCAAGGTCAGCTTGAAAGAGAGGGCAAATATACTTTTTCTTTCGGCACGGATAACATCGGCAGAATGGATAATGTGTTGGACAAGCTGAAAGAAATGTGCAAAGATAAGGTTTCAAGATGTGCAGAATGCAAGCAGGCTATTGAAGATATAAATGAGAATTTAGGCAAGCCGTTCCCGAAAGAACAGGAATTTGTAAAGAAAACTGCAAGACTGGCACAACTCAATGCTGAACTTGATACAGACGGCAAGAAAAACGAAATGGGCGGTCTTGAAAGTGAACTCGGTGACAATCTCACGCAAGGCAACAGACCGAAAAGGTAAAAGAAAAATAAACAACTGGGACACGGTGTCCCAGTTGTTTGCATAAAGGAGGGATATATGAAATGAATTTTGTTGTAGAGAATAATGTGGTTGTGAGTTGTACAGAGAAAAAATTTTCAGATTTGAAAATTCCTGACGGTGTGATAGCAATAGCGGATTACGTTTTTCAGAACTGTCCGAACTTGACAAGCGTTGAACTGCCCGAAAGTTGCAAAAAGATAGGCGATTACGCTTTTGACGGCTGTAATGCTTTGAAAGCTGTCATCGGATTTAAAAATATAGAGATTATCGGTGAATGTGCTTTTTCAAACTGCTCATCACTTTCGGGAGTGACTTTTGGCGAAAAAATCAGTTATCTTTCAAACGGTGCATTTCTTGGCTGTAAAAAATTGACGAAACTCTCTTTGCCCCAAAATATCAATTATGTCGGCTGTGAATGTTTCAGGGATTGTATCGGACTTTCCGAAATAGAAATGCAGGGTGTCAGAGAGATAGACAACAATGCTTTTGAAAACTGTTCTGATATTTGTGCAGTCAAACTTCCCGAAAGCATTGCACATATCGGTCAGAATGCTTTTTCTTTCTGTACAAATCTGAAATCTGTCGAATTTGGCAACGGTTTTGTCGTTATTGATGAAAAAGCATTTGAAAATACCGCCTGTCTAACATTCAAGTATTCCAACAAGAAATCAACAGTTTA
>ONIF01000383.1 GCA_900317795.1 uncultured Eubacteriales bacterium
AAAGAAGTTACTATCAGCAGTAACAGTACAGACTTGAAGATATTTCGGAGGACATCCAAAAGAAAATCGGTATTTTGGAAGTGAATATCCCGAAAAATCAGAGTGACTTTCTGTATATTCAAGAGCACCCGATAAAGCTTGACCAAGACGGCAAAAAGATATTTGAGGGCATTACACTTCACGGCACGACTTACACGGATAAAAAAGAAGCTGCCGAAAAATTCAGAGATACCTATATCATGGCTATCCGTCAGGGCGGCGGTCACAGAGATTTTGTTCCTGTCGGTGAATATCGTGGTTTTGAGGTCGGTGTCATGTTTGACAGTTTTTCACAGACGTATAAGGCAACTCTTTCAAGGGAGGGCACTTATTATCTTGATTTGGGTACGGATAATTTTCTCCGTATGGATAATGTTCTTGATAAATTGGAAGGTGTATGTACAGACCGCATTGACAGGCTTGCCGAACATAAAAGGGAATTGAAAGAAGTAAAAGAACAGATTGGGAAGCCGTTTGCGAAAGAAACGGAATATCAGACAAAAAAAGCTCGTCTTGCCGTTCTTAATGCCGCATTAGACGTAGATGGCAAAAAGAATGAACAGGGCGGAATTTCACAGGACGATACACCGCCTATGCAGAACGGCAATTTGAAACGATAATTCATCAGACAAACGGGACTTTAAGTCCCGCTTGTGTTTTTGGGAGGTAATGTGAATGGAAATACAAAAGAAAAAATATATCAGTCCGAGTATCAATGCAGGCTATTTTAGGGAGTGCATTTTCGGCTATCTGAAAGAAGCACATCAGATTCCTCAAAGTGAAGTCAGCTTTTGGAAATTCATTGATACCGTCAAATTTGAAAACGGCATGATTTCAAGAGAATGCAGGCTTTTCAGAGAACTCAAAGAGTTTGCCGACAAGCACCCTATCAATAAATCATCTCTTTTGTGGCAGCGTTACTTTGAAAATGCCGATGCCGATTTTATCAGGGATATTCTGCTTTATCTGAAAGAGGAAAAGGAAAAGCGAAAAGAAAAAAGAGATGAAAGAAAAAGTAATCTCTATTCCGCCATAACGGACAGATTCAACGGATTTTCCCGTCAGTATAAATACAAGCTGAAATTGAGAGGTGCGTCCGATGAACTGCTTGAGGAATATGAAAAACAGCAGAATGAATTGCAAACAAGATTTAAGGAAAGAGTAAATCTGTATCAGGAATGCGACAGCTTTTTTGATGATGATTTCTATAACTTTTTCTTTGATATGGAAACAGAAGTCAAAAGAGTAGCAGATGAAATGTTTAAGTGTCTGGCTGTGGAGGTTGCTGTATGACTCTTGATGAAAAAGAACAGATTAAACAGCAGAATACTGAAACCGTCAATGAAAAAAATCCGACTGTTTCTTCTCTCGAAGCTGAACAGCTTTTTGAAACATTCAGAGCTGCCGAAACCGAAATAAACATAAAAATTGCAAAACAGCAGGATACTATTGATACCCTGAATACAAAAATCAAGCAGACCGAAACAAGCCAAAACAGACAAAATCAAACTGTGGCGGCTTGTCAGGCGGTTTTGGAAAGTAATGCTTATCCGAAACTGAATAGCCTGATTTCCGCATTTTCCGAAAGTACCCAAAAATCAGCCGAAAAGAAAAACAATAAAATCAAGAGCCTGAAAAAGAAAATCAAAAAGGCTCAAAAGAAAATGAAACAGCTTGAAAGGAAACAACAGCGAAATAAATTGCTGAAAGGCTTTATATCTTCCCTGTTTGACAAAAATGCCGATAAATCGGCTTATGTGATAGGTATGCAGGCACTCAAAGAGGACAACCTGATGAGAGCCGAAAAGAAACTTGACCGCATTGAACAGAAATTGGAAAAAGCAAGGACAGCGTTTGAAAACGGCGGTTTAAACCATGAAGATACTTTGCTTTTGAAATCCCGTATCAAGAAGTTGGAGGGATTGAAAACAGACCTTGAAACGAAAATAAATAATCTGACGGAACTTGACCAAAGTCTGAATAAACTCGCTAAAACAGCAATTCTTGAAAATCAGCTTGCAGAAATACAGAATGTCACCAGGCAAAATATCTCAGGCAGTACCACCATTTCACAGGCTGTCGATAATATGACAAATCCCGAAATAACAACTGCCGTTAAAAAAGCCGTTACGGGTGATGTGAAAAAAATCTCGGAAAGTGTTATCCCTGTCAAAGAGGATAAAAATAATGCAGAACCAAAGCCGACAGAAGAACAGAAAAATCCCGTTCCAATCGAAAAAGCTGATTTGCGTAAAAGAGCAGGGATTTCCGAAAAGGAATGTCAGGCTATCGTTGACGCAGGAGTGAGAATTCAGGTGAAAAAGGCT
>ONIF01000151.1 GCA_900317795.1 uncultured Eubacteriales bacterium
CTGAAAAATCCAGATTTTCTACCACTACGTTATTGACACCGACCAACATTTTTGCTAAACTTGAAATTGTCATGAGGCTCCACTCCTGATCTTGATTTTTGGACAACTTCAAGTATATCACATGGAGCCTCGTGATGCTTTATTTTATTCATATTTTATCGGTTCTTACCCACACATTTTAGGGAAGAGCCACTTTTTTCTATTTTATTTCAATATACTCTCATAAAATCATTTTGTCAATTCAAAATATTTCGCCCTTGTGTGACATAGTTACAGAAAGGTACTTGTTTTTCTGCTATACTTGGCATATACTTAAAGATAGAAATACATTCGGAAATAATGGACATTCCGATAGCAGTGGATATTTTTTGCGTTCTGTCCGTAAAAAGTTTTATTCAAGGTATAAATGAGCAAATCTGAAATTTGCACAAAGACATATCCCCGAAATTATTTTTTGTCATTTCAAACTTTATTTCCGCCCCAAGACCCCTCCGTCATTTCATCACTAACGTGATGAAATGCCACCTCCCCTTTCAGGGGAGGCGTGAAAACGGCTTACGCCGTTCTGTATTCACAGTCGCTGTCCGATATTTTTGAGATATATTCGATAAAGTTGCGGTGGCTACAGACCTCCCCTGAAAGGGGAGGTGGCAAAAGTTGACAATTTTAATTGTCAACTTTTGACGGAGGGGTCGGGACAGCCGATAAACTTGATTTTTCGTTTTTACTGGCACAACGAGTAAAATTAATATAGTGCTTGTAGTTGTCATAAAAAATGCTTTCAAAGATTCTCTCATACATTACAAAGATAAGCTGAATATGCAGTTAAGAACAAAAATGAAAATATGGAATGTAAAAAATATATTTTTTATTGATGAAGAAACCGCCCGAAAGAAAGGTTTTGTCAAATAACTGATACATATGAAAACCATCAATATGAGTGGAACACTTATGTTGATGGTCTGTTTTTTATGCCTTTTTGACGGTGCATTTTTCTGATAGAACGATACACCGTATTTCCAAACGACTTCATCTCTGAATGAAAATATATATTCCCTTGAAAATCAAAAATCTCCCGACAAAATTTTTAGGATTTTGCCGGGGGATTCCTTATTCGTTATCGCCCTCTATTGATTTCAGAAATTCAGCCAATATCTTGAATTCAGACTGTTTCAGATCCATTTTGGCATCTGTGTAGATATTCATAGTGGTACTGATATCTGCGTGTCCGAGAATATCCTGTATGACCTTCATATTCACTTTCGCCTCACAAAGTCTTGTTGCAAAGGTATGTCTGAGTGAATGACAGCTGAATCTTGGCAGCAGTGTTTTCGGATTGCCGTTTGATTGATCCAAAAGTTCGGCATTGCAGTCACGGACAATTCTTTTCAGTGCCTTATTGAGAGTGACCTGATTATGTACATTTCCGAAACGGTTCACGAAAATAAAGTCCGTATAGCCGTCAATTTCTGCTTTGCAGCTGATACCCAGTACCTCCTGAAAATACTTTTCCTGTTCAAGTGCCTTTTTTACACTTTCCACCATAGGAATTACTCTTATACCGGCTTCTGTTTTGGGTGCATGGATATTATAATAGCAGCCGTCTTTCTTGTGATTGTAATAGACAAGCGTATGGTCGATACTGATATAATTTTTCTCAAAATCCACATCACACCATCTCAGACCTGTTATTTCACCGACACGCATTCCTGTATTCGCCATGACGAAGAAGATGGGATACCAGTGCTGATACTGACGATTGTTTTTGAGATAATCGAACAATAATTTTTGTTCATCTAACGTCAGAGCACCATGTGTATCGGGCTTGCTTTTATGTATGAGTTTCAATTCCTTCAAGGCATTATCTGACGGATTGACTCTCAAATAGCAATCCTGTACGGCTAATTCAAAAATCTGATGGAGTACTGTATGGATATTATCGATTGTGGAAACTTTCAGATTTTTATTTTCATAGAGGGTATTGTAGAAACGGCGGACATCGGAATGCTTGATAAGTGAAAGACGCATTTTTCCGAGATCACCCTCCACGAATGTCTTGTACATATAATCGTAATTTTGGAAAGTATTGTCTTTTAAGCCCCTCTTGATTTCCGACCATTTATCGAACATATCATTCAAGGTCATCGTTCTGCTTTCGGATTTTACTCCATCAAGTTTGTCACGCTGTATTTCTTCCTCTTTGACACGAAGTTCCTCAAGAGTGGAACTGTAAATATAATGTCGTTTGCCTGTTGAATCGCTGTATCTGTACATATAAGTACCGTCACTACGCTGTGTTTCTCCCGATTTCAGCACTCTGCCCTTGCTGTCTTTGCGTCTGTTGCTCATTGTGATTTCCTCCTTGTGTTATCAATGCCGACAATGTATACGGTTTCATGACACTGTCGGCATTTTAATGATTATATGGAATAAGCCTTTTCAATAAACTCATCGAACTGTTTACGTTTTATAAGCCTTTTTTCTCCAACCCACAGGACAAATACGCATTTCTCATCGTCTGTAAGCTGACGGAGCTTGTTCCTGCCGATGTTGGAATACACCGCTGCCTCTTCAATCGTAAGGTTCTGTTTTTGATAAATTGGGATTTCGATTGTTTTATTCATGAATATCACCTCCTTGCAGTCTATATAAGTATGATGTATAATCAGAATTTCTTATAATGCTTTTTATTCTGTAGGCATATCTTCGATTAGATCTAATATATTCAATGTGTTTCTATTATCTGTTCTATTTTTAGACTGACCACACATCTGGGCTTCAAAATCTAAATAAACTGTTTCATCCAGGTCAGACTGTGTGCAATTGGAATAATTTTCAGAAGCATTCAATATATTCTGATTATAACTTATATCAGTTTCATCCTGAACATCAGGTGGAGAATAGTCATGGTCTACACCAAGATAATTTGCGATATCATTCTTTTCTAAGCAAATAAATCTGGTATGCATTCCAACTTTTTTGAAAACCGGAATGGTATTTTCATTTGTACGGATCAGATCCATTTCGTTCAACTTTTTGATTATCATTCTATCACTTATTTTATGTTCAAGATACCGTTTTGTATCAGCACCTCTGAAACAAAAACAGTTCTTTTTTTTGTGATTGATTTTTATCTTGCCGTAAAGAACAAAACGATCAGGGCAACTTTGGGGATTGTTCCTAATGTCTTCAATAAAAAAAGTTTCGTTGTTTGTTACGATTCCGAATTGAGAATCCCAAATTTCAGAGAGCAGCTCATATATCAAATGCTCCTCTTTGTCCATAGAACGTTCCTTAAGCAGTTCCTCTGTGTATTCTTCACACTCATTGATAGACTTCACAAAAGTAGAGTAACAAGACGGGAAATCCCCAGTTGTGTATTTTGACAAATGAATAAATTCACTAAGTATGTCCAATGTTTCGGTAAGAATGAATTGTATATTGGATATCCTTGGCTGACGTAAAGTATCTTTACCGTCTTCCATGTAATTTTTATTGGACAAATTTTTGTTTACTTTATATTTCAGTTTCTTAAAATTCTTACATATGTAATCTATAAACGAATTTATGAAAGAAATATATATGTTATGGTTTTTCTGGAGCCAGGTCAGGTTCTTCGGATCGAATGAATCATCAATATTTACTATCAGACATCTGTTGATAAATCCTTCCCTTTTCAAAATATATTCAGCTGTAATGAACGGCAAGGCATTTATCTTTGTATTTTTTCCGTCTATAATTGATTTTCCTACACTTTGCTTGGTTTCAACTATGGCAGCCACCGTTCTTTCCTTTTTCCTTTTGATGTCATCTGAATCAGAAACATTCAAATCATCGAACAGCACAGAGCAGTCATTAAAGGCTGACATATCATAAATAGCATCAATGTCACTTGAGAGAGAGATCATATTGCAGTTATCAGTAAACGGTGTGACAAGTAATTTTGCAATTTCCGTTTTGCCGCATCCGCTTTTTCCAACAATATATACTACAAATTCATAATGTACCCTTTTGTTTTCATCAATCAGCGGAAATATATACGGTACCAGTGCTGCTATCAAAAGTACAGGCGGATAATTACAAGATTCCAAAAACTTTGATATCCAATTTCTATAAATCTGTATAGGTATTGGTTTACTATATTTCATAAAAAAATCAGATTTAGGAATCAAATGATTTAATTGGGAATAATTAATCAGCCTGTCACCGGTATTAAATACATATCTGTCCTTAATAATGTTGTAGCCAAATGGCAAACAAATGAAGTTTTCTTTTGGCAAATCCGCTATAGTTCCAAGAATAGAATCACATAACATTGTTTCTATTGAACGATTGAATACCTTTGATTGTAAAAAGCCAGGCGGTATGTGTTTACTTATTTTGCCTTTTTTTAGGTCATCATACGGTATATCAACTTCAACTGTTTCCTCCTTATAGACGAAAGCAATTCGCACATAGTATTTGTTATTTCCATTTTTATAATAATACGTTTGAAATTGTTTCATTCGAAAGATAAATTTTGCCAAAGGTTCACCTTTATCATAGATTATGCCATTTTTTTCTTCAATTCCTTTCTTGAATAATGGCGGCTTCCCTTTATCCTCACTTTTACATGAAAGTGAATTTTTTTCCAATTCGGAAGACATATTTTTTATCAACTCCTTTTTAAGATTTAGCCAATCAGACTGTATTGTCTCCAAACTTATATTCAAAAATTATCCGGGCATCCCTCCTTTTGCTGCTTTTATTATATTAAACCACAAAAGAAAAAGAAGATTATTGAATTTACGATAATATTTATGTTATAATAAATTATCCGAATTGTTTGGAGGGGATTATGTGGAAAATAATTTGTTATTAAAGAATTATGATAAAATTGAAAGGGACAATAGACTTTTATTTGAGTGCCTTCTTGACTCAATCATTGAAATCAGTGATACGATACGATGGTCAAATGATGAATCAGTTGACCATATACAAACTATGATTGATGCTGTTAATGGTGATTATAATATTCAGATTAATAAAGCAAAACAGTTGATAAAGAATTTAAAAGTGGTAACAAGCGGCGAAATATATAAAGAAACGTATGAGAAAGATATAAAAATTGCTGTTGATGATTTTTCATCTTGTCTTAGTAATATTCATCCGTATTTTAACGCTAAAATACCTCTGAATCCTAAAATAGGAGGTTATTATAAGCCTATTCTTATCACTCCAGCCCAAATATTGTTTATGTATCAAATTATTCAGAAATTAATCCAAAAATATCATTATGATGGCTATTCAGATTTATATACTCTTGGACATAAT
>ONIF01000291.1 GCA_900317795.1 uncultured Eubacteriales bacterium
CGAAACCTTTGACGGATTGTTTATCAAGCCTGAAAATCAAACAGTTTTTGAAAATATAAAGACATCGGCAATTGATTATTATGGCGGTGAATAACTATGACTGATAGAGAAAGAATCTTGTACGCAGTGATTGGAGAATTATCCAGTTCAAATATTCCGCTGGTTTTCAAGGGTGGCTTGATAACAAAACTCATTTTACGGGAAAACGATTACTTCACTATCGAACCTGATTTGGAACCCCGAAAAAAACGGTTTGGCAAAAGCCGTATTTCATTGAGGTAACACATCAAGAAGCTGAGCAATTATCCTCCGCGGGAATTAAGCTGCACGGAAAACTGTACGGAAAGGATAAAAGTGTTGTAGCTATTAGAGAAAGCAACAAAGAAAGAGCAGAAACAATCCTTGCGCAAACGAGAAATCACAAGGGCTTGAAAAAATAAACAGTGGACAAATTGTCCACTTTGAGAGGGATTTCAGATAAAAGAAATTCCTTTTTCTTTTATATATTGCCGATCTTAAATACACTCACTTTCAAACGTTCCTTTCATTTTGAATTGCTTATCAAATTTTGAGCGGAAACAGGTGCCCTACTATTTACAGAATGATTGCCGTTGCCTTTCAGAAGCTGATTTATTCGCTTTGCAGTTTGCAAAAATTTCTCGAAAAATAAAAATTCTTTGTAACCAAACAACGTTTTAAATTGTTTTATTATTAGGAGGGGAGGGAGAAATGGCAGATTTAGTGTTTGCAGGTTTATCTTACGAAGAAATTGTGTGTAAGTATGCCCAAACAGTCACAGGTGTTTGTATTATGCGCCTTCAAAACTATGCTGATGCAGAGGATTGTTTTCAAAATACCTTTTTAAAGCTGTTGTCAAAAGCTCCTTCCTTCAAAAACGAAGAACATCTTAAAAGTTGGTTAATCAAGGTCGCTATTCATGAGTGCTATGACTACATAAAGAAAAACAGAAAGGCAATTTCTTTACATGAGCTTCCCTCGGAGCCTGTTTATGACAGTGATGATGTATTTGATGTTTCGTGGGCAATGATGAAAGTCGAAGCAAAATACCGCGAGATTCTTTATCTTCATTACTGTGAAAGATACAAGATAAGTGAAATTGCGGAAATTCTCGGAAGAAATCCCAATACAATCAAGGTTATGCTGAAACGGGGCAGAGAGAAATTAAAAAAGGTTTACGGAGGTGATAAGAATGAATAGAGTCAATTTCCATTCCGCCAAAAATGTCGAGGTGCCAGATGCGTGGATAGAAACGGCTTTGCGTTTATCTCCTCCCCGAAAGCGTAGAATCACACCTTTTGTCATTGGAACTGCCGCAAGCGTTGCGGCAATTACAGCAGGCGTTCTGATTTTTACTTCAAAACTCAGTGTCCGTGAACTTCCGGTAATTTCTTCCGCTTCTTCTGTGACGGACGAATCAACTTCTCCAACGGTAAATCATTTTATTCCATCTGTTCCACCAACCGACACAGTTTCTGAAACGACCACCGACACGGTTCAGGAGCCGAAGGAAGAAAGCGTGAGCGCGCCCGAAAAAACCGAATACAATCAATCCGTTTCTGACCGTCAAGGGATTGATAACGCTCCGGGTATCGAGCCTAGCGAACCTACCAATCAAATCGCTGAAAGCAGCGCTGTATCCGCATCGGAACCAAAGGAAACCGTGACGGAGGAGGTCACAGCCGCCACCTCATATCCATTTGTTCCGCCTGCGACAGGATATATTTCCGGTCATTTTGCAGAATCACCGGATAATATATTCATGGGTATTCTTGTTTATCAAATTGATGAGCGCTTCAAAGATTCACAATATCTCTTTTGCCATATCACCGAGCACGGGAATGGACTTGCTTTTTGCGAGAAATACGCATACCGTGAGTTTGTCAATGTTGTCAGCAAGGACAGAGATGTCTATTTCAATGGCGACGGACCTACAAGGAGATATGTGTTTGAAGTGCCTGGAGGCACAGGATACCAACAAGGACAAATCAATGCCGAGCGCATATTCGACATCACTTGGGGCGAGGACGTGGCACCTGGTGTGGTGAATGGCACCTATCTCATCGTGAATCAATACAGCGGGAAGGTACTCACCAGTGCCGGAACCTCGAAGGCTACGACCTCCAACCTGCTTGTCTCAAGTACATCCCAACAGTGGAAAGTAACCCCTGGCTACACCACTGGCGACATCTCCTATTGGTTCATCGACAATGCCGGTACGTCTGCAGGTCATTGGAATGTGTTGAACAATAACTTGAAAGCCGGTGCGAGTGTAATCTGTTTCAATGCCGGACATGGCATGAACGAACAGTGGTATCTGAAATATGCTAAGGACGGCTATTACTTCATCATTAGCCGTTTGTCTAACAAATACCTGTATTGTAGTTCTTCCACTACAGGTACTGCATTGTCTCTTCAGGAAGCTCCTGCCGAGAATATTACAGAAAGCAATCTGAAGAAATATCTGTGGCGTTTCCAGCCAACCAGTACTAAGGCAGACCTGACAGCTCCAGTGGCTCCTACCAATCTCGTTGCTCGTCAGCGAGCAGGCAGCATCCAGTTGTCATGGTCAGAACCCAACGAAACCGATCCGCTTACTTACACAGTGTTGCGTAAGGAAAATGGTGAGTGGAACACTATCGGTCGTAACATCTCCGGTTCTACGTTTATTGACAATACCGTCGTTGCAGGTCGCCAGTACAGCTACAAGATGAAAGCTGTTGACCCGGCAGGCAATCGCAGTGTTGACTCAGAAACCATCGATGCAGCTCCACTTCAGGAGAATGCACTGCTTTGTCAGTTGCAGTTTGACGAATCGCTCGACGACCAGTCTTACAACACGCTCAAAGCATCAGCTTACCCTAAGGATAACTACATAAAAGTTATTAATACCTTCAAGTCGGGTACGGCAGCTCTTAACCTGTCGTCACAAAACACATATGTGCAGATTCCTTACTCA
>ONIF01000325.1 GCA_900317795.1 uncultured Eubacteriales bacterium
GTGCCGAAAGCAATAGAGGGGATAAAGGGTGCGGAGAAATATCATGCGGATATGAGTGTACTTCACATAGGGCAGGACAAATTTTTTTATGCAGACAGTCTGAATGAAAAGGTAACGGCACAAAAGCCGTTGCTGAATATCTGCCTGTTCGGAAATAATGTGATATGCAACACGAAAACGTCATATAAGCCTGCACTTGAAATGCTGAAAGATAAGAAAATCATGCATACAAACCAGCGGTATGCAAAATGTTCATGTGCGGTGATAGGGGAAAATGCGTTGATAACATCTGACAGCGGTATATATAAAATTTGCGTTGAGAACAAAATAGATGTTTTAAAAATATCGTCGGGGGACATTTTGCTTGACGGCTATGAATACGGATTTATAGGGGGCTGTTGCGGATTTATTTCCAAGAACACGCTTGCCTTTACGGGAAATGTGGAGTTACATAGAGATTTTGAAAATATGCGTGACTTTGCGAAAAATTACGGTGTGGAATTGTATTCATTAAGTAATGGACAGCTGTATGACATAGGGGGGATAATCCCCGTAAAAGAGATTTATGACAAATAGTCACAATGATTGATATTTGCCGAAAGATGTCGTATAATGTAGAAAAGGCTTTGACAGGGAGTTTTTTCTATGAAATTCAAGACGATTTTTCTTATTATACTGATGTTTACGGCATTTTTCATATATGCAGACGGAGTTTCGCCAGGTGAGATTGAATTTTTGTCCGACGGCATGGGAAATGTATATTCTGTAAAGAAGTCGGGCAAAATCACGGAAGTTTTCAAAGCCTCTCCGAAAGGCACGGCAAAATATTTTTCAAGCGGAGATGAATTTGATAAAGCATTTTGTATAGACGGTGAAATATATCTGACAGCGAACAGGCAGAGGTTTATATACATTCTCACAAAGGACAATGCAGAGATAGTGGAAGTAAGTCTTGACGGTGACTATGAAATGACGGCAGATGAAAATTATTTTTACTTTTCGGACAGTTCACAAGCCGTGAAATATGATTTTCGCACGGGCAAAAGTGAGAATATCAGTACAGAGGACTTTCCCGAAAAGTCCGAAATTGCAGAAGATATTTATTCACTTGACGGAAACAGAATTTATATGCTTGATGACGGGGAAATTGTTTCCGAATACATTTCGGATTCGGAAATATCGGAAATTATCGTCAGCGGTGGAAATTTGTATGCAGTTATTGATGAAGAAGCGGTATATATTCCAAAGGGTGCATTGAAAGCCGTTGAAACGGAAGAAAGTAAAACAGAAGTTTCGCAGAAAAGCGAGCCGTCAAAGAGTGAAGTTTCCAAGACGGAGGTTTCCAAGCCTGAAAGCAGGATTGAAATATCCGTTGCCGAGAGGTCAAAAATATCGGAAGTATCTGCAAAAGAGCCGAAAATTTATGATTACGGGATTTTAAGTGACGTTTATGAAATTTCGGGAGATGTGATATATATTCCGCAGGGAACGACTGTTGCACAATTCAAAAAAGGCATGGAATACGGTGACTGCACGATAAAATTCACCAACCACAACGGAAAATCCGTCACAAACGGTCAGATGGGTACAGGGTGGAAAGCAGATTTTTTGGGTGACGGAAATA
The DNA here is from genome assembly GCA_900317795.1 of uncultured Eubacteriales bacterium. Taxonomy (GTDB): domain Bacteria; phylum Bacillota; class Clostridia; order Oscillospirales; family Acutalibacteraceae; genus UBA1213. The sequence continues at coordinate 1,625 of ONIF01000325.1, forward strand.
TCACAAGTTATTGTACGGTCATTATCGGAGATGTCACGGGTGAGGGAAATATCAATTCACGGGATATTTATTTAATGCGGGATTATCTCTTTGGAAAGGCGGAATTTACGAAGTATCAGGAAATTTCGGCAGATGTCAATAAAAACGGTATCATTGACAGTATTGATATGTATATGATAAAGAAAATCAGCTCGGCATGAGCTGATTTTTTGATGTCAAAAGATGTTGTTGATATTGGGATATTCCACATTTTTGAAGTTGTCTATCAAAAGATGTGCAGAGATACATTCGGCTTTATAAAGTGAAATTTCCCTGCTTTTTATATAGGAGCAGGCAGTATTGATAGTTTTTTCAATTTCGTCAAGCTTTCCGTGAGAGATAAACAAAAGCATGGTTTCCATATTTTTCTCCCATTGATTTTTAGCTTTTTCAATGGAGATTTCGGCATTTTGGAAATCGCCTTTTTCTGCATACTCCATTGAAAGCGAAAGAAGATTTCCGACAGTTCGGGCGGTATTGGTATTGATAAAAAATCCCGATGTAATGATTATGATGACACCCGCAAGCACGGCAAATGCTCCGAAAAGCCTGTTCATAGTCAGCCCTCTTTTCTGATGATGGAATAATTTTTGTATTTGTCGGCAGTCATGATGAAAACATCTTTTAAAGCGATATTTTCATTTTTTAAAGTTTCATAAAGCCAATTTGTCCCCAGACCGCATACTTTAAGGGAAGATTTTGCAATCTCACCGTCACTCACGATAGTGACCTGTAAAACGGTATCTTCTTTTTGTATTTCCAAATCTCCGACAGTAAGCGGAGAATACATTGATTTCTTAAAAACACTCATTTGACCGTTGGTTTCAAGAATGGCATAAGCCACCTCGGAAATGTCAAAAACATCTTTTTGCCTGAGCTGTTCATATAAATCTTCGGTGCTTATGCGTAATTCTTTCATAGCCTGCTGGTCAATCGTGCCGTCATTGATAACGATAACGGGTTTACCGCATATAAGCCGTCTGATACCCGATTTTTTCAGCATTAAGTAAGATATGAGTATTTCGCATACAAGCAGTACCATTATGGGAATAATTCCGCTTAACATGGA
>ONIF01000326.1 GCA_900317795.1 uncultured Eubacteriales bacterium
ATTATTTCTTCGTTCGGCACAAGCTCCGTTTTTTCGCGGCTCAGCTCCAGACCGGATGTATTGACAAGTGCCTCGCTAAAGCTCTCCGCCACCTGATACAAAAACACGCCCGCCACGTCAAAGCACTCCGGACGCTCCCGGAATGCCAACCCATACAGCGTTTCATACGGTGATTTAGAAAACTTTTCCGCATACCTTTGAGGCTCCTTTTCAACGTATACAACATCGTCAACACGGAAGCCCTCTTTTGTCAGCAAAAACTGTATTTTTTCCATTCCTACCCCACACAGAAATCATTATTACCGCATCAGCTCTGCGGCATATTTGGTTATAGTATACTTTATTATTTTGAACAATGCAATATAGTTCAAGAATTATGTTCCAAAAGCTTATATTATTACCATATATATCCATTATTCCGACCCGTCACTGATAACATTGAAAAAATGGCAAAAATACAGCTTTGCTATGTTGGATTTAGCCAAAAGAATGGGATGGAAATAGTACATATCGACGGAGGAAAATTGAAATATACTGAGTATCCGCAAGGGGTATAAAACAGGTTCGGTGCATTTCAATATGAACGCAAAGCAGAACGAAAAAATTATTACATCGTTTTGACCTGTAAAGCTACAACAGGCTCGGCGCATTTTGCACCGAGCCTGTTTTTTAGCTTCCGAAATATCTGCGGTCAATTTCTTGTCTTGTTTTTATCGTAGCATTTTGCACCGAGCCTGTTTTTTAGCTTCCGAAATATCTGCGGTCAATTTCTTGTCTTGTTTTTATCGTATCCCGCAAATCCTCACTGAATTCTTTTAAATCATCTACCGTAATTGCTCCTTCATACATCAAGTCAATAATATGCTGAAACATATGTGAACGGCTTATGTCTCTCGCAATCACGCCGGTACACTTCTTATCGTCCTTGATTCTTTTATCAAGTGCCCAAAACTTGTCCGATGCCTGCATGTCGCTGCTGAGCAATTCAATATATTCCTTTGTCAGCCGCTCCATATATGCTTCCTGCCATTCGGGCAGCATTTTGCGAAACTGTTTCCAATCCTTTTCTTTTACCTGATACATAAAATCCTCCTGACTACCATTCTATCTCGTCCGGATACTGTATATCGGTTAATTCGATTTCATAATATGGTACACCGCATACTCTTGCAAATTCATAGACACCATCTTCCAATGCATCATAATCTGAGTTGTCAAACAGAATTTTCTCCGATATGGTAGCAAGATAGGTTTTTCTTTTCTCAGGCGCACGTTTAAGATACTTTACATTTTGAATATCTACCCACTGCGTACAAAAGTTGTTGTAATAACGCTTCATAAGCGTGTAGCTGTATCTGTCTTCCAATGCTCTGTGTATCTTCTTAAACCGCTTTTCGTCTATCGTGCGCTGCAAAGCGTTGATGATTAAGTTCCGGAAATAGCATACAAAAGCAATATCATCCGGCAAACGATCCAAGAGCTCGTCCTTTGTTTCGGGATTATAGAATAACCGTTCAGCGCCTTCCTGACGCAGGTAGCATAGGCTCCCTGAGGACAATCTTACAAATTCATCCAATACGCCATAGATAAACACCATCTCAGGCCACAGATATTCAAACGAAAACACTTCATCTCCGTACTCAATTTTACCTCTGTTTCTGTCTCCCTGTACACGAATCCTGCACGCTTCAAATTCCGGATAGCTCTCTTCTTCACCGATAACATTTGTCAGCGCGTCATATAACGCGTTCAAATCCCAATAGGTTCCGCTGACCGTCACGCCTGCCAAATTTTCTGTTGTCTTTACCGATAGCATTATTTCATCTCCTATTCCGAACAAATAGCTACATTCTTACCACTGAACGCTGCGCCATACCTAAAGATCGTTGTTATGCCGTGCGTTTTCATTTCCGTATCATATTGCCTTTCATTGATTTGATTCAGCGCCTCCTGTGCCAAAGTATCCAATTGTTCTTTCGACAGATCTTTTTTCGATTTCAACTCAATCAAAACACCCGGTCTGCTGTTATTCTTCGGCATCAGTTGAATATCAAATCTTCCCTCTCCCGATTCCCTGTTAGATGTCACGTAGTATTGATCGTCAAATATTGCGCATATACCGAGAAACAGACCGTGAAAGAATAGTTCTCCGACGGTGTCAAAGCTGCTTGCAGACTGTAAAAGCAGCTTTCTTAATTGCTGCTGCAAGCGTTTTGAATCATTTGTATAAATTGCTTCCTGAATTTCAACTGCTGAAGACTGAGGAACAATAGCGTTAAGTTTTTGAAGTATTTCTTTATTATATACTGCTTTGATTTCTTTATTAGGCAGAGAAATATCGCATAGGAAATCACCGCTTGAAGAAATCTCCGCATTTTCCGCCTTCAAATAACCGGCTACTAACAAAAAACTGTAAATCGATGACGGATTGATCTTTATTTGAGGATAAATGACGCCTGTATCAATTAATGCTCTAAATTTGTCGCCCTGCAACAGTTTTTCCAATCGTTCATAAATGCTTTCATCCGCACAGGCTATTACTTCCGAAATGATTTCATTACTTCCTGTCGACTGCCAGAACGCGCGCGGCTTACACCCGTTCTTAAAATAATTGATAACCGACCACGGATTAAAAATCTCTGTATCACCGAAGCGATACCCGTCATACCATTCGCATAACTCCGTCATTTTATCTTTTGCAGAGTAATACAATGCCATCTGCTCAACATCAGATTTTGTAAAACCAAAGTACTGACTGTAGCTTTCATCAAGAATAGAATTGACAACTAAATTATTAAGTCCGCTGAAAATACTCTCCTTTGCCACACGAAGAATACCAGTTAAAAAACCAAAAGCTAACGCGGGATTATCTTTTAATCCACCCGAAAATAGGTTTCGCATAAAATCAACGACTTCATCATAAAAGCCTTTGGAATGTCCCTGCTGGATTGGAATGTCATATTCGTCAATAATAATAATCGCTTTTTGCCCGTAATGCCGATACAGCATTCTCGACAGAACATCAAATGCGCCGGAGAGCGATACAATATCTGCCTCTCGCTCGGCAATTTTCCGATATTGCTTTTTATCCATTTCACTGCATTTATCTGAATTTGCCAATTCAAAATGACGTTCAAATTCTGTGCCGATCACTGTTTTTAGCATTTCAAAAGTCAGATCCCACGAATCAAATTTGATATCCTTAAAGGAAACAAAAATCACAGGATACTTGCCCTGATAGCTCCGATAGCGTTCTCCGCAATTCCATATAGCTTTATCTTGAAAATAAACAGAAGTATCCTCGTCACTCTTCTCAAAAAATGTTTTTAGCATATCCATGTTCAATGTCTTACCGAAACGCCTCGGACGCGTGAATAACGATACCATAGGACGTTCATCCAAAAAGTCCTTGATCATCATAGTTTTATCGATATAATAGTATTGTGTCGACGCCACGCGATATTCGGAAACACCAACCGGCAAAGGGAGCTTTTCTTGCTTTAGCTTGTTTGGCTGTTTTTTATATCTGTTGTCCGCAGGCTTTGGCGTGTCAACCGGAATCAGCCACGATTTACCATTCTTGACCGCACCGGGGATTTTCCCTTCGCGACAGAGCTTTGTGATTCTGCTGTCAAAAATATTCCATCGCTCCGATGCTTGTTTTACTGTCATCATTTCAGCCATACAATTACTCCTTAGTTTAGATTAAGATTATTATACCCTATCATTCAGAATAATACAAGCGCTTTTCGGAATAATATAAAATATTTTCAGAACAATATAGTTAATATTCAGAACAATAAACCTAATATCAGATTAATAGATTCTATTGTTCAACATAAATCAGCTCTATTGGTTTACTTTGAATTTCCATATATATCCATAATTCTGACCCGTCACAGATAACATTGAAAAAATGGCAAAAATTCTGCTTCGCTATGTTGGACTTGCACAACAGAATGGGCTGGAGATAGTACATATTGACGAAGAAATATTCGTCAGCGGTGTATATCCGCAAGGGGTATAAAACAGACTCGGTGTAATTTCTGTTACGCCGAGCCTGTTTTTCGTTGTATTTTTTGTTGCGATTCAAAAATATTCATTGTATTTTTTGTGATTCAGTGTTATACTGATAATAGATTTACAAAAGGTGTTGATGATATGTATCGCTCTGCAATTGAAAAAGTAAAGAAATGGAAAGATAGTTACTTCCGCAAACCCTTAATCATTGAAGGTGCGCGTCAGGTTGGCAAGACATGGCTGAT
>ONIF01000327.1 GCA_900317795.1 uncultured Eubacteriales bacterium
CATGACATTTCTCGGCATACTTTCACCCGTCAATGCACTTGTATTCAATGAAGATTCTCCCTCAACAATAACTCCGTCTATGGCAATTTTTTCGCCTGCCTGCACGACTATTACAGTACCGACTTCCACTTCATCGGGGTCAACCTGTTCCAATTCACCGTTATCATTCTCAACATTTGCATAATCGGGGCGAATATCCATTAAAGCGGAAATATTTTTTCTGCTTTTGCCGACCGCATAACTCTGAAACCACTCTCCGATTTGATAAAAAAGCATAACGGCAACGGCTTCCACAAAATCACCGTCACCCCATATTCCCACGGCTATTGCACCAATCGTTGCTATTGCCATTAAAAAGCATTCATCAAACGGCTGTAAATTTTTCACACCTTTAAAAGCCTTTATCAATATATCATATCCGACTATGAAATACGGTATCATATACAAAGCCAATTTCAGCCACTTGTTTTCTATGGGAATGAATATCAAAACTATCATTAAAACCGCTGAAACGATTATTCTTATCAAATTTTTCTTTTGCTTTTTCGTCATGGAAAATCACCCTCCAAAAAAAGGCACAATACATTATATGTGTATCGTGCCTTTGCATTCACTTCAAATATATCTCGCAGTCATCTTCGACTTTTTTGCAGTTCTTCAAAACATTCTGCATAACTTCCTTAACGTCATAACCGTCTTCAAATTCAACCGTCATTTTAAGCGTCATAAAATTAACGACTGCATTTTTAACACCCTCTGTTTTTTGGGCAGCACTCTCCATTTTATTCGCACAGTTGGCACAATCCACTTCAATTTTATATGTCTTTTTCACGATAAAGCCCCCTTTTATTTTTATAATTAAACGTTTGTTTAATCGTTGAATATATTATACTACCCATCAATAAAAATGTCAATAGTTTTTTGTCGAAAAAACAAATTGAAAAATTAAAAGTTATGTGTTATCATTTCAACATAGTATTATATACATATAAGGAGTCTTTTTTATGAAAAAGAAATATATTACGATAGCACTTTTGGCAACAATGTGTTTAAGTATTGCCGCAGGCTGTTCACAGCCCGCCGAACAAACTGTTACAGATACAAGCAACACTGCTTCACAGTCAAATGCTCAAACCGATACTTCTAAAAATGACAAGTCAAAACCCGATGAAAAATCAACAGAACCGTCTAAAAATGAAATATCGGAAGTTTCGGAAACGGAAATTTCCCAGCCTGAAACAGAGCCTGAAAAATACACTATCGACAATATCAGAAATTATGTTGTAGGTGTAAATGAACCGGTTGAACTCAGTGACGGTACAACAAGACCTCTCATTAACTTTGACAATGCCGCCACTACTCCCGTATTGAAACCGGTGCAACAGGCAGTTGACAAGGAGTTTGAAATGTACGGTTCTATCGGGCGTGGATTTTCACAGAAATCAAACCATTCGACAGAATTATATAACAGTGTGAGAGATAAAGTGTTGAACTTTGTCGGTGCAGACGACAATTACACTTGCTTTTATGTGAACAATACCACTGACGGCTTGAATAAACTTGCTTCCGCACTCGTTGAAAGTGAAGATGATATTGTACTGTCCACTCGTATAGAACACCATGCAAATGACCTTTCATGGCGTGAACGCTGTAAAACTATCTATGCGGAAGTAGATGAAAACGGACGTGTCATTTATGACGATATCGAAAAAATGCTCAAAGAAAATGATGTAAAGTATGTTGCTATCACGGCAGCCTCAAATGTAACAGGATATGTAACAGATGTTCACCGTGTCGCAAAACTCGCCCATCAATACGGTGCAAAAATCATTGTTGACGGTGCTCAGATCGTCGCTCACAGAAAATTCTCCATGATCGGCGATACTCCCGAAGAAAATATCGACTTCCTTGTATTCTCTGCACATAAAATGTATTCACCTTATGGCGGCGGTGCGGTTATCGGTCTGAAAGACGTACTTAACGAACATATGCCTGAATTTTACGGCGGTGGCATTGTTACCCTCGTTAAAGATGATGAACAATATTATAAAGATGCTCCGTCAAGATATGAAGCCGGTTCACCGAATTATCCCGGAGTAGTCGGTCTTGGAAAAGCTATTGACATATTGCAAGAAATCGGCTTTGACGCTATCGAAGAACATGAAAAAAGACTTAACCGTAAACTCATTGACGGTCTGAAGCAACTTGATGACATAGTGATTTACGGCGATACCGAAAATATTGATGACAGAGTGGGCGTTGTAACATTCAATTTCGACCATACTAATTCATATATTCTTGCTACCAATCTTTCCGAACTTGGCGGAGTTGCCACAAGACGTGGTGCATTTTGTGCACATCCGTATGTATGGCGTATGATGAACCTCACCCAAGAGGAAATAGACAGTTTCGCCAACTGTACCGACATGAATACTGCCGGCATGATACGCATAAGTTTCGGTATTTATAACACAGAAGAAGAAGTAGATGAATTTCTTGCCATGATGCCGCAAATGATACAGGAAAGCGATGCAGTGAAATTTGCCCGTGAAAAAGTCGGAATTACCGATGAAAAAGTAATACAAGACTATATACAGGAAAGAGTAAAAATAAAATACTGATATTTTCGTTCTGTTTCCCCGAAAGATACATATATATTTCTGAAAACATATATTCTTTCGGGGTGATGTGTCCGTGAAAGTATTCTGGAGCAGTTTAATTGGATTTTTTGCAGTAAGCCTTATGGGAGTTGTCGGGCATTTTCTGTATGAGCTGTCGGGCAATAATCAATTTGTCGGCTTATTCATGCCCGTCAATGAAAGCGTTTGGGAACATCTTAAATTACTCTTTTTTCCGTTCATGCTGTATGTATTTATTGAACTTGCACTATACGGAAGAAAAATTTCGGGATTTCTCTTTTCAAGAGTAACAGGAGTTATTATAGGACTTGTATTTATTCCGACAGCTTATTTTATCTATACAGCCGTTATCGGAAAAAACTTTGCACCTCTCGACATACTTTTATATTTCATTGGTGTTT
>ONIF01000240.1 GCA_900317795.1 uncultured Eubacteriales bacterium
TAAATATATTCGTGTGCAAGGGAAAACAGACTTTCTATTTCTCTGATAGTTCCCGATTTCACTATTTCATCATAACCATATCTTATCCATGAATTTCCGGAAAAATCTTCAAGTGAATTATCTTCAAACAGACAATCTATTGCATCATGATAAAACCAAAAAGCATTTCCGAAAGACATTAAACTGTGTGGGCATGGATGCGGCTCATACTGCAGATCGCCTTTGTGTTCTACCAAACTACTTATATAGTCATAATTCTGTTTAACCCAAAAGAAAATATCAGTAAAATCGTTTTCGTGATTGGTAATAAAATCACATAATGCGTATGTTACATAGCTTTCTTTTTGCTCAAACAATTCATTATCTTTCCATATTTCAAAGTATTCCTTGTTATCCTTAATATAAAATTTATATTTATTCATTTCAGATACCTCAACAAGAATTTTGTTACTTTTCATTATACAATATAAAGAAATAAATTTCAATAAAATTAAAATCAAAATAATAAAAAAATAAATTTTTGATTGACAAATAAAATTATTTATGCTAAAATAAATTAAAATCAAAAGATAGTTGTGTTTATACTTTGATTTGCAATAATTATTATTAGGAGATGATTGAATGCTTAACAGAGAAGAACTCAAAAACCTGCCACCTCTGCTGACCACTCAGGAACTTGCCAAAGTGCTTGGCATATCTGTACCGTTCTGCTACACACTTGTAAAATCAAAAGGCTTTCCGAGTTTCCGTATAGGAAAAAAATGGATTATTGCCACCGATAAGCTGATGGATTGGATAGACTTGCAGACAAGTTCAGATGAAAACAAAAATATCAGGAAGGTGCAGTAAATGGACAACAAACCTGAATTACGTCTGATAAACATGGCAGATGTTGAAGCGACTGATGTACAATGGCTTTGGTATCCCTATATTCCCTACGGCAAGATAACCATTATACAAGGCGATCCGGGTGAGGGCAAAACTACTCTTGTGCTGAATTTGGCAGCTATACTGTCAAGGGGAGAAAAACTGCCCGAAACCGATACTGACATTGAACCTGTCAATATCATCTATCAAACAGCGGAAGATGGTCTTTCCGATACCGTTAAACCCCGCCTGATTGCCGCAAATGCAAAATTTTCCATGATAACTGTTATTGACGAAAGCAAAAGCCGCCTTTCACTCACCGACAGCCGTTTGGAAGAAGCTATTGAACAGACAAATGCAAAATTGATTATCCTCGATCCTATACAGGCATATATCGGTGCAAGCGTTGATATGAACAGACCAAACGAAATACGGGATATTATGACACATCTCAAATTCGTTGCAGAAAAATATCAATGTGCCGTTATTCTTATCGGTCATTTGAACAAGGCTACAGGCATGAAAGCGTCATACCGTGGTTTAGGCTCTGTTGATATTCAGGCCGCTGCGAGAAGTGTCCTGCTTGTCGGCAGAGTAAAAGACAACCCGACCATAAGAGTGATGGCTCCGACAAAAAGCAGTCTTGCACCTGAAGGAGAACCCATTGCATTTGAACTCAACAAGGAAACAGGTTTTCACTTTATCGGCAAATATGACATTTCCATTGATGATCTTCTGAATGGCACAAGCAGCGTTTCCAAATTGGAACAGGCAGAAAAACTTTTGAATGATATGCTTTTTGACGGAACTCCAAAATCGCAAAAGGTGATACAACAGCAAGCGAAATACAGAAACATATCCGACAGAACATTAAACGAAGCCAAAAGAAATTTGAATATCAAGTCAATCAAAGTAAAAGACGGCTGGCTCTGGCAGTTGCCAAAGTAACATTGCAAGATTGTATGTAATAGAAAAATCTGCAACCTTGCAAGGTTGCAAAAGCCCTTAGACACATATATTTTGCAATCTTGATTATGGTAATAAAACAAGAAATCATTTTTATCAAAATCATAAATCAGCTTGATTTTTTGTGAATAATACGTTTGAACGCCACACAAAAATAAGTAAAACAGCAAAATATATCATAATATTAGCTTAAAAAAATCAACATTGCAAGATTGCAGAGAGTAAGGAATTTTGCAACCTTGCAATGTTGCAAAATCCTCTTACACATACAATATTGCAGCCTTGACTGCCAAAAGAAAATCAAAATTCCGAAATTTTCATTTCATACAATCAGAAAATATTTTCTTTTCCTTAAGGTAATTTTTTCGGACTTTATAAAAATTGAATTTATGGTGAGCACAGCGATTTTTGATTTTGGCGGAGTGGCAAAATGGAAAGGGGTGTGGGGAATTCACCACCAAGCTGATTTGTATATCCTTTGGATAGCACAAATCTATGCTTGCTAATCCCTGATACCTCGAAGTCATATTTTTCGGAAAAACATGGTAAAGAATGCCTATTTTTAGAGGCACTTAAAAACAAATGAGAATGGAGAGTGAAAAAAGATGAAACCTGAGAAGAAAACAGAGCAAATTTTAATAAGAGTGACACCTTCAGAAAAGAAATACATCACCGAAAATGCTGCGGCGGCACACATGAGTATATCGGCATACTTGGCAAGAGTGGCTGAGGAGAAAAAAGTTGTTGCATTGGATAATCTGCCGCAACTGATTTATCAGGTCATGAAAATCGGTGTCAACATCAATCAGATCGCCTATATAGGCAACAGTCAGCGAATTCTTTACAAAGAACAGTTGCTTGCAGTTGTCAATCAGATGGAGGAAGTTAAGAAAATTCTTAGAAAAATCCTTGCAGCGATTTATGACGAAAAAGAGTGCAGTATCAAAACGCTTGAAAAGAAAATTGAAAAGCTGATAGAAAGCGTGAGTGTGAATGGCAACAGTTAAATCGGTAAAGTCTGCAATCAAATCACGGGAATACGTTGCAAAATCCATAAAATACATTCTGTCACCTGAAAATAAAGAGGGAAATGAAAAATGTATTCAGTCGAGTTTTCTGAATTGCTGCGGTGACTGCACAAACGATTTTGTTATGCAGTTTGAAATTACGAGATTGGCATTTTGCAAAAATGACAATATTCTGGCTCATCACTATGTCCAAAGTTTTTCGCCGAATGAAAAAATCACTCCTGACGTGGCACACCAAATCGGTAAGGAATTGGCAGAATGTGTTGCACCAGGATTTCAAGTTATCGTTGCAACTCACGTTGACCGTGACCATGTGCATAACCATATTTTGATAAATTCCGTTGGCATGAAAACAGGTATGAAGTGGCTCGGCAATTTAGCAACATTGAAAAATATGCGTGAGCAGAGCAACAGGCTTTGCAGGGAATACGGCTTATCGGTCATCAATCAAAAAACAGGTCTGCGTGGCATAGACCAGGCTACACAAAAATTAGCCGAACAGGGAAAATCATGGAAATTGGAATTATGCAGGGCACTTGATGAAGCCGTCAAACAGTGCAGCCGAAAGAAAGAGTTTACCGAATTTATGAAACGCAAGGGATTTGAAATAACCCGTTATACTGACAGACATATCACTTTTCAAAAAATCGGTGAAACGAAAAAAATAAGAGTGAATACCCTTGCAGAACAGTTCGGGGATTATTACACAAAGGAAAATTTGGAGCGTCTGATGGGATTTTACAGTATTCCGAAACCTTT
>ONIF01000404.1 GCA_900317795.1 uncultured Eubacteriales bacterium
TAATACCTGTGTTCCGTATCGTCAGGGTGCATAACAAGGTATTTATATTCATAATTGCCCGAACCGCCTGTCGCTTTACCGTTCACGGAAACCGCACTGCCGACTGTCGTTGAATTTGTGCTGATGTTGGAATTATTGACTAAATCGACAACCGTGAAACTTAACACCACTTCCGCAGGAGAATTTCCTGCTGATGTCATCGTTGTCTTTATGTAGTAAGTACCTGTTTCATTTGGAGTATAGGTATAAATATTGTATGAGGAGTAATTCCGCATAGTCGTGTAGTTACTGCTTGACGGTGACTTTACGGCAAAGGCATATTGATAATCCGAACCGCCCGAACCTGTCGCAGTAGCCGTTATGCCTGTACCCTTGTTTACAACGCTTGCATTGAGAGTTACACTGACACTGACAGCACTTGCATTTATGCTTGATATACTCAATGTCACTGCTAACATTATCACGACAGCAAACATATATGCAAATGCTGTTGTGATTTTTTTGTTTGCCATATATTCGACCTCCTTAAACTGCTCAACAAAACTGCCCTTGATACTCCCTAAAAAATCAAGGGCAGTTCGTCAAGCTGATTTTATGTGATAGTTGCTATGTTGTTATCAGATACCAATCAAATTCTGAATAGCAAATGTAGCACCGAATACTGCCGCAGTTATAACGAGAGTTGCGATACCAGCGTTACGGTCACGAGGGTTTTCATCTGCCTGTCCCTGTACAATCTTGATTACCGCAGGAATACCGCCTATTGCAAGTACAGCCACACGAACAAGCCACCAAATGATAGTTGACAAACCACTCATTGTTGCCGTCTGAACATTTGCAGGAGCAGTATTGTCACTTGTTGTACCGTCAGTTGCAAATACCATTACAGAGGAAATTGCCAAGACTATCATTACAGTGAGTGCTACCGTGATGTATTTCTGCACTTTGCGGACGGTACGTTCTGTTTTTACCTGTTTTGCTGTCTTTACCGTTACATTTCCGTTTTCGTTAATCATTTTTACTGCCATTTTAAATTACCTCCAAAAATTTTTAAATATTTGTCAAAATGGTTGATATGCGGACATTTGTAGATTTTTCCGACCACCTCCTTAAAAGTAAACATATCCGACCACCTCCTAATAAGTGGGACACCGTGTCCCAGTTGCGTGTTATGGGCATAAAAAAACGAGAGTTATAAAAAACTCTCGTCAATGGAATTATCTCTTTATTGCTTTTGTCACGGTATTTTTCAAAACATTCTGCTGTGCTTGTGTCTGTACAGCAGATTGGAGTTTAACGAAAAACTGTGATGACCTTGTATTGACTTCCGACAATGTTCTCGGATTAAGATGACTTGTAGCCTTTTTAAATTCAGGCATACTCAACATTGCTTTACCGTCAGAAGTGACTGTTGCAATTCCGTTTTCTACTGTTACAGCCTTTTTTTTCTGCCACAATTCCACATTGTCTAAAATCTGATTTGATAATTTTTTGTTCGGGTGACTGATAACGTCATTCAAATCAAGTTTATCCGAATAATCGAAATATGTAAAATCCGTGACATAATTCCCTGTAAAAGCGATTACTTGTAAATTCTCTCTTTCAGCTGATTTTAAAAGCACGTTGTTGTGCATTTCGATTTGGTCAGCTTGTGCCTGTCTGATAAAGAAGTCATCTTGTATATATTTTTTTCCTTTTGCTGTAATATACAAGCTGTCGTTTCTGATTTCCAAGTAGTCATTTTTTACAAATCTATCGAAACTTTCCATAACCGATTTTTTGATATTTTCATCTTCAATATTTGCTATTGCCGTTATCGGCATTCTTTCAGATTTTGCAAAATAACATAAATCGGTATCTTTTCCTGTGAATTTGAAAGAGGTCATACCACTATCCAACATTTCAGATAAAGTATCCTTTTGTATTTTAGGCTGTCTTTGTGGCAGACTGTCTTTAAACTCTCTCATTTCAGCCATAAAACTATGAACGAATTTGAAAGTATCAGCATAAACTCCGATAAATTCCTGTCCTGCATTTTCGACTTGCTGAATTTCATCACTCATATATATCCTCCTCTATATCTTCTTTTATATCGTCTATATTGACATTATCGGGGATATATGGAGCATTGTTAGCATTTTGTATCGAATCGGGATTTGTTTCAAATCTATCTCTTAATGCTTTTCTGTTTTCTTCTTTCTGTTTTTCTTCGGTAGTTAAAGGTTCGTCATATTTTCCCGATAGTATCTTATCAGATAACTGCCTTGCTTTTTCTTTTTCCTT
>ONIF01000328.1 GCA_900317795.1 uncultured Eubacteriales bacterium
GCCGAAACGTCTTGGTGATGTTTTAAAAAGCCTTAAATCGCCTGTTAAATAGTATTTAGGGGGTGCTTAAATGAGCGAAAAATCTATGTTTTTCAACAGCACTGACGGAGATGTCAGAGAATATTCCGCATCAGATTTTGCGGATTGTCTTTCGGGGATTTGTCCGAATGGAGTTTTGGAGGGATTGGCGGTTACGCCAACAAATTCAAAGGTTAATATTTCAGTGGGAAAAGCAATTATCAATGGATATATATATGTTCTTGATGAAACAAAAATCATAACTCCAAATTCGGGAAACGCACAGAGATTTGACAGAGTTGTTCTGAAACTCGATTTGACAAACAGAAATATATCTGCAATCTGCAAGACGGGGACAACTGTTGCTCCTGTATTGGAAGAAAATGAACTTTCTCTTGCAATAGTGACGGTGCAGACGAACGGGGCTGTTACGGGTGTGACGGATGCGAGAATTTATTCAAGAGATTATTCAAATTTGCAGAATAAGCCTATACATTACGGTACAGGCACACCAAGCAATTCTTTGGGAAATGATGGGGATATTTATGTACAGTACGAAAGTTAAGGTGACGGTATGAGCAGTTATATTTCTACTATTTACAGACTGTCAACAGAGCCTGCTACAACTTGCAACCTATCGTATGAAGTAAAGCGTGAGGGTGACAGTGTTTATTATCGTTTCAAAGTTCAGGTTGGAACTTTGTATCCGAACACTCTGGCATTCTCTTACAATTTGAAAGCGGATATTACGCTGAATAACAAGAAAATTTTGTCGGGCGGAACTGTAAAACAGACTTATCCGAGTAAATGGACTGTACCTTTTACGGTTTATTTTCCGTCAAAAACAGGCTGGTATCGGGTTGATGATGTCGGTGATGTTTCCGCTTTGCCGTGTACTGTCAAAATTTACAGTACACAGACTTCGGGAACTGCAACTTCAACAGGTGCGGTTTCCGTGCCTATTTTGGAAAGCAATTTGCAGAATATCAAGGCAAAAGTCAACGGCGTTTGGAAAAACATTTCAAACACATATATAAAAGTAAACGGTATCTGGAAACAGGCTGAAAATATATATGTGAAAGTTAATGGAGTATGGAGGGGCAGTTAATGGCAGAGTACATCAAAAAATTAAAACTTGATTTCAATGCGGCCTGCACAAACGGTATTTGCAAAACAGCTTGATGAAAACAGCAGATTTTTGCTTGCAGAGCCTCAGCTCGATGGGAAAAAATTTGATGTGAGAAACTGTACCGCAAAACTCTATGCGAAAAGAAATGATGATACAGTCATAATTGTAAACGGAGCTGTCACAGATGATGGGGATATTTCTTTTGAACTGACGGATATTATAAAATATTCTGAAATTTTGAAGTGTGATGTAAAGCTGATTTATGAAAATAAAGTTCTTTCATCATGCTTGTTTTATATCAACGTCATTCAGACTGTCACGCTGTCAAATAAAATCAGGCTGTATCAAAGTATGGCATATTCGGATATTATTCAGTTGAAAGACAGCAATGAATACTATCAGCTTTCAAGTACCGAAAAGCTGATTTTTACCGTAAAAAACGGCAGTGATATTATTCTTCAAAAGGAATTGACAAGCAGTGATTATGTCGAAAGTGAAAACGGTTATCTGCTGACGTTGAGTTCTGCCGAGACAGATATTGATGTAGGAACTTACTTTTACAATATCGTGTTGCAGAGGGTTGACGGCGAACCCGAACCGATAATTACAAAGACCGAATTTATAGTAAAGGAGGGATAAAATATGCTTACAGGTCAAATAAATCATTACGGAGGAAATGTTGTCAACCCAACTGCGAGAGAACTGCTTTCTGAAACACAGTCGCAGGTGCAGGATTTACAGGACAATGCGGTTGTGTTAAACGGCTTTTTTGATGATACGCTCGGTTGGTGGCAACAGGCTAAAGGAGAAGAAAAAAGAGAGGACAGCGTAATTGTACACGGTCGTGAAATTACGCAGAATACGGGAAATCGTGAAGTATCTCCTTTTATGGTCACGCAGACAAAAGTAAATTATTCTTCCAACACGGGCGAACTTTTTACAAGAATAACCGACACATATCACGAGCTTATCGGAGAAGGCGAAATAACTGCCGACAGGGACAGCAGTACATCCAATTTTACCGCAACGGGTGCGACAGCGTATAACAAATTCAAGGGAAATGTTGGAGTATGTGCGTCAACGTACAGAGTATATGATGTCGGCTATACAGATGAAGAACTTGGCGGACGTGGTGCAAGCAAAAGCTGTGGCGGTGGGTTTATGGCATATCGTCACGGTGCTTACAGGCAGGGCAAAAATGGCGGCAGCTATTCCATAGGCGGCGAATTTTATATGATAAATGAGCCGACATATCCCGATGAAACCGACTTTTACGGAAATGATCCGCACTTCCGTTACAAGACATGGACTGCTGCAATTCATATAGGAGCAGGCGGAACTGCACCTGTTACAGCAGGAATTTTGATAAATGGTTTTAATGCAAGCACTTATCCGAGATATACTTCAGGCATTTATAACGGCATTGTAATAGGTGCAAGCAGCATGAAAATAAACGGCATGAACAGTACCGAAACTGTCGGTATCAACGCAGGCTCGTGGACAAAATTCGGTTTTTACGGATATACATTTTTAAATGCAGGCTATGCTCCAAGAATTTTAAAATCAAGAGGCTCGGCACTTTTTGAAACACCCGGCACAAAATTTCTGAACCCTAACGGGGATATGCCCTTTGCAATTTCCTCAAGGGGAACGCCTTATTTTGATTTTAAAACGGGTAGTGAAAGCGATTACTACGATAACGGCATACCTGTTGAACGTCCGACCGATACCACTCGTGCCCGAATTGGTTATGTGGCATCAAGTCAAAGCCTAAACATATCAAGCAACGGTATTTTGAAGCTTACAGCCAACAGGACATTCACATCATCAACAGATACATCTGTTGATGGCGGAAACGACAGCACAAATGAAAGTGACTCTGCAACAACTATCAGCTACACAATGTCCGGCACAGCATTTTTACCGTCAGTGCCTGTTAATCTTGGCACGGCTGACAATAAATGGGATAATGTCTATGCACAGACAGGCACTATTAACACTTCCGACAGAAACGCAAAAACAGATATTTCCGACATTGACGAGAAAATTTTGAAAGCTTGGAGCAAAGTCAATTACAAAGTTTTCAAGTTCAAAGGCGGAAATCGCAAACATATCGGAGTTATCGCACAGGATATTGACGAAGCTTTCAAAAGTGAGGGGCTTGACGCAAGAGATTTCGGCTTATTCTGTGAAGATACAGACGAAAACGGAAATATCACTCTTGGCGTGAGATATGCGGAATGCCTTGCACTTGAATGTGCATATTTGAGAAGTAAAATTGGAGCGTGATATTGATGAAAGATATTTTGAATATGAAATTTAGTGAGGATAATCTTCCCGACTTTGGCAGTATAGAGTTTGACCGTTGGGGTGAAAATCTGCATTTGGCAGGTGTTGACGTGGACAAACTTAATGATGTTTTGACAAGAGAGGTTTGCATAGGCACTTATAATGCGGACAGATTTTGTTTTCAATCGGGCGATATTGCGATAGTTGACGATACACAAAGATATTTCGTTTACAATTCATATCTTGATACATGGACGGAGTGGAACACATGAGAAATGATTTTTTTAAATACATACTTTTAAGAGCGTCATCAACCGATACAGCCG
>ONIF01000141.1 GCA_900317795.1 uncultured Eubacteriales bacterium
TTCTTCCTTGCTTTCTTCTTCGTCCATTTCCTCGGCAGTCTTTATTTTGGCAAGTTCCTCTATGCATTTCTTTTTCAAGTCCTCAACTTCGTCAATGTCGGTTGCGTTGTTGATTTGTTTAGCATATATTTCCATGAGTTTAGTGACTTCATCAGCCTGCTTTATACGATACTCATTTCCTGCAATAGAACTTCTTATTTCCGTGACAGCGGATTGCCTTTTTGCTTTAAGTTCGTTTTGAGCCTGTATGCTTGCCTGTCTTTCGGCTTCAATACGGCTTTTTTCAGCTTCGGCAGAGTTTTCGGCATCAACCTGTTCTCTTGTTTTTATTTTCTTTATCTCGGCAATTACTTCATTGTAAAGGGTATTGACTTCCGAAGCACTTTCGGCATTTTTGAAAGACTCTATATATTCTTCAACAAGTTCATCTACTTGAGCCTGTTCCTCGTCTGCATAGTCTATTTCCTCAACAAATGCCCTAAGCATATTTTCGGCATTTTTCTTACCCTCGTTAAGAACTCTTTCAAGTTCTTCGTCATCGTTGAGTGACCATTGTTTCTCACCGTCATACCAGTATATTTCACCGTTGTTATAGGCATTCTGGAAAGAGGTTACATTTGGTTTTGAACCGCCGTAGGTGTTGTACCATACATCGGGATAGAGGGGAGAGGGGTTTTCCACAGCCTTAGATACATCAACATCGGGGCTTTCACCGTCACGCACTTTTCTTGCAACGATAACTATTCTGAAATCGTCAAAGTCGTATGCACAGGTTGACAAAGTTAATATAGTATCGTTTTCGTTGAGGTCAACAGGGCAGTTGACAAGAGAACGCACTCTTAAATTATAAACGAAGTCGAGGAAATCGTAATCGCTTACAAAGTCGCCCCTTAAATAGTTGAAAGGAGTGCCTTGGGATTCGAGGGTATTTGTTTTGAAGAAAGCGACAATTTTCCATTTGCTTTTTTCGTAGATAGTGTTGAAAGTAAATGTAGGGGTTTGTTTATAGAAGTTGATACCGTAATTCTGACCTCTCTCGACGTAGTAGGCGAGATTGGCAAACATTCTGCCGTCTTGCATATGGTGACCGTGAATAATCATATTTTTGGCATCGAGAGAACTTCTGTAATCCATGAATACCGTGCCGTATTTGGAGTAATTTCCATAGAAATCTCTATGGAGATAGTATTCGCTGTCAACACCGTCTTGGGGTTTTACTACAACGAAATCAATGATAGTATTGGGAACGTTTATCCAGCCGATTGTATCGGGATTGGCTTTAAGGAGCTGAGAGAAGTCTGAAATGACACCCTCCGAGCCGTCGGTTGGCAGTTTGGAAACTTCTTTTTTAGGGGTGCCGTTATCATCTTTTTCGCCCTCGGTAGTGGAAACAAGGAGGTCTTTTATATCGTCTGTCATTTTATCGTTTGTGGCAGGCTCTACTACGAGTATTTGCACGAGTATATAGGAAGATACAAGGAAAGTGCATATCGCAAGAATGAGGATTATTTTTCTGACAACATCAAGAGGTCTGTCGCCCGAGCAGGGGATAAATCTTTTCCAGAAAGCCTCTTTTGAACTTGGATTGGCAACAGCGGTTGCAACGCTGTATAATTCAGCGGTAAAGCTGATATTCAGCACGTCAAATTTCGGGAGAATGACAAGAAGTTTATTGTTGTATTCAACTGCATAGGCATATACAGGGCGATTTTCGATAGTAATGATACTTTGAGTAATGTCGATAGGTTCGGTATCGGCATTTTTATTTTTTCTTGATTTTTTATTTTTCTTTGCAGGGGATTTTGAGGAATTTTGTTTTTCGGTGTCGGTGTCATTAGGGTCTTTATATTCGGCTTCAATTCTTTGAATTTTGCCGAGAATGCCAATGCTTTCAAAAAATTCTTTTGCTTTTTCACTGCTGTCCTCCGAGAGAACGTCTGCAATCATGATAAGCCCTATTTTTTCATCACCCGATTCGGATACTTTGAGGGCTTCGGAAATGCTTTTCTGATTGAGATTGACTTCCGTTTTGTAAATGATGTTGACATTTATGTCATTGAGTTTTTTGACTGTTTCATCAAAGCCGTTTTCGGAAGTCTGTCCAAAAGACCTGCCCTCTCTCGGAAAGTATATTTCAGCATTCATGTCCATTCACTCCAATCATTCAATGTTTGTCAGTTTTACGCCCTCAACGGCTCTTTGAATAAGTCCCTTGCAGTCAAGTTTATTTTGTTCTGCAATCACTTCGGAAAGTACGGGTTTGGTTTTCGGGTGTTTGGGTGTAAATACGGTACAGCAGTCCTCATAGGGCTGTATGGAAACTTCAAAAGTATCTATTTTTCTTGAAACAGAGATAATTTCTTCTTTATCCATTCCGATAAGAGGTCTGAAAACGGGCATATTGCAGGCATTGTCCGTGCATTCTATTGCATTTAAAGTCTGACTTGCGACTTGTCCCAGACTTTCGCCCGTAATGAGTGCATGACAGCCGTTTTTTCTTGCAATTTCCTCTGCAATTTCCATCATAAATCTACGCATAATAATAGTGAAATAGTCCTCTTTGCATTTTTCTCTGATTTGTTCTTGAATTTCCGTGAAAGGCACGGTAAACATTTTCATTCTTCCGCTGTATTTTGCAACTCTTTGGAGAAGTTCAATCACTTTTTCTTCAGCCCTAATACTTGTATAGGGAGGGCTTGCAAAATGTACGGCTGTAAGTTCAAGACCTCTTTTAGCCATCATGTAGGAGGCAACAGGACTGTCAATACCGCCCGATATAAGTACACAAGCTTTTCCGCCCGTACCTACGGGAATACCGCCAGCACCTCTGATAAGTCCTGCTCTGATATATGCCCCGAAATCCCTTATTTCAACAGTAACCGTCACATCGGGGTTATGCACATCAACGGATATATTCGGGAAATTGTCCGAAAGATAACCGCCGACTTCCTCGCATATTTCGGGTGATTTATACGGGAATTTTTTATCCGAACGCTTTGCCTCGACTTTAAAAGTTTTGGGTGTATCGAAAGTATCTGCAAGATATTCCACAGCGGCTTGTTTTATTTTGTCAATATCTTTTTCGGTAACGCAGGCTCTCGAAAATGCAGCTATTCCAAAGACTTTTGAAACGCAGTCCTCCACTTCGTCAAAATCCGTGTCATCATGCACGGGGGATATGCTGATAGTAGATTGTGCGATTTGAACATGAAATTCACCTATTTTTGCAAGCCGTCTTTTGAGGTTTCTCATAAGAGCGTCTTCAAAGTTTTTCCTGTTCAGTCCCTTTAAAACGATTTCACCCAATTTTATAAGTATAATTTCTTTCATTTAAAAATCTCCTTAAAAAATACATCTGAAAAGAAGTTTATCACGTTTACTTTATTTTTGCAAGAGTATTATTTGCATTTATAACGGCTTTTACAAGTTCGTCAATATCGGATTTGGAATTGTATCTTGAAAAGCTTACTCTCAAAGCGGAATTGATAAGATTGTCACTCAGTCCCATAGCCGTAAGGACATGGCTTTTTTTGCCTTTTGCACAAGCCGAACCGCTTGAAATGTATATATTTTTTTCTTCAAGATAGTGAAGCATAGTTTCGGACTTGATACCCTCAACGGAAAAGTTGATGATATAGGGCAGGCAGTTTTCATTTGAATTGATATGCACGTTGGAAATGTCTTTGAGTTTTTCACGGCAGTATGTGTTTAATTCATGCATGAATTGAAGTTCCTTGTTCATGTCAGGCAAATTTTTGACAGCCTCACCCATGCCGCAAATATTGGGGAGGGGTTCTGTACCCGGACGGATTTTCTTTTCCTGTTCACCACCGTAATGCAGGGGAATAATTCTTGCCCCCTTTCTTAAATAGAGAATGCCTGCACCTTTCGGACCGTGTATTTTATGAGAACTTGCGGTTAATATATCTATGCCGAGTTTTTTTGGTTTAAGAGGAATTTTGCCGAAAGCCTGCACGGCATCGACATGGAAAAGGGCAGGAGAATTTGTTTTATCAATGATTTTTCTGACTTTCTCAATGGGATTGATAAAGCCTGTTTCATTGTTGACAGCCATTGTACTGACAAGGATAGTATCTTTTGTGACAGCGTTTGCAAGCTCGTCAAAGGAGTTGATATAAATGACTTCAAAGCCGTCTTTTTCAAGCTTTTGCATACTTTCTATTACAGAGGAATGTTCCATAGAGGTTGTGACAATTCTGTTTCCCCGTCTTTTCAATGCACCGACTGCACCGAATACAGCGGTATTATTTCCCTCTGTACCGCCCGAAGTAAAATAGATTTCCTCTTTTTCGGCAGAAAGAAAGTCTGCCACAGTTTTTCTGACGGCTTCCAGTTCCTTTTGAGCCTCATAGCCTTTTTTGTGCAGTGATGAGGGATTGCCGTAATGTTCGGTCATTATTTCAATCATTTTTTCAACAGCCTGCTGACAGACTTTTGTAGTGGCACTGTTATCCAAATAAATCTCTTTCAAAAATCAACACTCCTATTTTTTAATGAGGAATTAGGAGTGAGGAATGGTAAATATTTCGCATTCCTAATTTCTCATCTATAATTTAAAAAAATTACTGATTTGCAATGAATTTATAGTATGAAATAAGGCAAAATAATAAAAGGGGGATATTTTATGAATATATCGCAGAACGAATATTCAAAAATGGTTGATAAGACATCGCCTGCAAGCAAGGTTTTAAAAAACTGTATCAATGCATTTCTGACAGGCGGATTGATATGTATTGCAGGGCAGGCTCTTACGGACACATATCAGTATATTTTGGGTATGGATATAAAAGATGCCCGATGTTTTACGAGTATATCGCTTATATTTTTAAGTGCCTTGTTCACGGCATTAAGCTGGTATGACAATATAGCCAAGTTTGCAGGTGCAGGCACGCTTGTGCCGATTACAGGCTTTGCCAATGCGGTTGTATCTCCTGCAATGGAATTCAGGAGTGAGGGCTATATAGGCGGACTGGGTGCAAAAATGTTTGTGATTGCAGGACCTGTTATCGTCTATGGGATTGTTTCGTCAATTTTATACGGTCTGATACTCTGCCTTTTTTAACAACGAGGAATGAGGAATTGGGAGCGGGGAATGAAAGTACAGGTATAAAAAATTCCTCATTCCTAATTCCTCATTTCTAATTTATGCAAAATTTCCCTTGTAAAGTTGATATAAATATGTTATTATTATACTCAGATAAAAAACGAAGGGAGAAATTTTATGTACGACAAGTTATTGACATCACTGTCATACGGAATGTTTGCATTGGGTGCCAAAGGCGAGTATTCACCGACAGCCTGTATTGTAAATACGGTTGTTCAGGTGTCATCATATCCTGTAACTATTGCGGTAAGCGTAAACCACAGCAATTATACAAATGAATGTATCAAGAGGACAGGTCAGTTTACTGTAAGCGTGCTTTCGGAGAATACATCGGGAGCGGTAATAGGTGCATTGGGATTTAATTCGGGTCGTGACGGCAATAAGCTCAACAATGTAAAACACAAGATACTCAAAGAGGGCGAGCCTG
>ONIF01000339.1 GCA_900317795.1 uncultured Eubacteriales bacterium
TTATCCAAAGGTCGAGGAGGGAACGCTGTCCGAGAGAGCGGTCTTGTCTCTGGCGCAGATCAGGGATCTGCGGGATACAGATCCCGAAGGCGTGGTCGACAAAAACGACCGCTATTACTACGCGCGAAGGTTCTCGGAAGGCATAAAAAAACTGAAAACGCTTTTTTATCACGTTTTCAGCTTCAGATGGGGACGGTGGGACCCCACGCCAATGTACCCGACGAAAAGCCTTTATTTCAGGCACTTTTCAGGGATGGGCCGAGTCACCAGTAACAAAAACGTAATAAAACACAAATCGTAACCAATAACACTATTTCATGAAGTGTGGCTGTGCCCGTAAATGATTCTATTGAATCTCTTCCTGCCTGAGAATAAACTCCTTAAATCGCGGCAGTGTAAATGACAACCAGCCATATTCCGGTGACCGTACAATTCCTTTTTTTGTCAGTCTTTTTCTGTACGTAGAAAAGCTGTTTGATGGCATTTTCAGACGGCTGCGTATTGTTTCCACTTTAGTAGAAGGTGCACTGCACATGGCTGCGACGACTTCTTTATCTTTTTTTGAGAGCTCACTCCATATCTTTTCGTATACATAGTCCTCAAGATATGTGTCAAATTGCGGAAGCAATTCTTCCAGGGGTTTATTGCCTCCTTCTCTCCATTGCAAGTATCCCATTACCTGAAAGGCAAAAGGATACCCCATTGTAACCTTTGCCATACTTAAGGCCTCATCTTCGGTAATATTGAAGACTTCTCTGTATTTCTGCACGATCAGTGGAATGCTGAGCGGCTTTAGTTCAACCTTTGGAGCACGGAACAAAAACGTCAGCGTCTTCTCATTCTGCAGCTCATAGATATTTTCATACAGTCCTGTCATAATCAGAAAGACGTTTAAGTCCTCTCTCATAAAGATCTGAAACTGACTTGCAAATTCCCGCATCTGCCGGTTCAAAGAAACTTCATCGATCGTTATGAGAATTCTCTTCCCGCTTTTAGTCAGTTTTTCCAGCATTCTGCGAAGAGCCACGACCAGATCTGTTATCGGTGGTTCTCCATCTATTTCCAATCCAAAACCTAAGAATGACAAATTAATCTTTGCATCTCTGAAAAGTTCAAATAGTTCCTTTCGATTGCTGAGTTCAGCCGCAAGAGTACGGAGCAGGTCACGCTCAGGATTGAGATTGACGATGATCCACCTGCTGTCCGCCGCCAATATATTGGCTATTGCAGACATAGCAACGGTTTTCCCTGCTCCTCTTACTCCCGTGATCATACATACCTGATAGGACGGATTATCAGAATCAAAGCTTTCCAAAATCTCGCCGCTCTGATAGTCACGGGCGATATAGCTGACTGGCTCCTTTCCAAAAGAAAGAGAAAATGGGTTGCTTTTATTCATCCGTGTCACAGATTTTCATAACCTCCATATGTTTTCATAACATTTCATAACTTACGTGTGTTTTCATAACTTTTCATAACATCGTTATCTCATTATACTTTGTTGTAAATCCCAATACAAGGAAGAAGAGTAAAGCACTCTAACTAAAATTCAGAAAATCTAAAAGATTTCCCCAAAATTTCCTAAACAGGGTTTTGGGGAGATATTAATTTTGTTTCCAGGCAATAAAAAAAACCTGAAAACGTGATGTTTTCAAGGTTTTTTGTAAGTGGAGACGGTGGGACTTGAAGCCAATGGTCTCGAGAAAAAGCCTTTATTTAAGGCACTTTTCGGGGATGGCCCGAGTCACCCGGAGTCACCAATAACAAAAACGTAATAAATCACAAATCGTAACCAATAACACTATTTCACGAAGTGCGGATGCTGCCTTTTCGCAAATCATTAATACTATTTTTTCAAAACCTGCCGCTTCATACATAGGAAGCGAATATATTCTATAATGAATATTTTTCCTGTAGTTTTTTTAACGATTCCTTACTCTTTCTTAAAGCTTCTCTTGACTCGTTTGCCCAAATAGTAAAATCGTAGCCACAACCCTATTTCTGCCGAGCCGTGGATATGTTTGCGCGGACAATAAAAAAGAGTTTCCATCACCCGAAGAGGAATCTCTTCCTGGTGACGGAAACCCATGCTAAAGCACGAAAAACGGCTTATTTCCCATATCTTGTGGTCTTATTGTTCTTCCGATACCACATTATGTGTTAGCAGGCACACGGTCTCGACGTGGCACGAGGAAACGATTTTGCTGTCACATAGTACATGCCCGTTTGCGGAAACATATCAACTACCCTCTGTCTGTTCGTCTGATCGGCTTCAGGAACATATCCACGTTTTTTCAGTTCGTCCGATGCCCTTCAGGAACATATCAACGGGTTTTTGGCCATTTTTAGCAAATAGGCGTTTGTGGGAACATATCATGTTCTTTTATATTTGCACTATTGAGCAGCAAAAGTAAGACAGCAAAGAGCCTTCTTTAACATAAAAAGTAAATAACTGAATAAAGGCGATAACATTTTTCTCAAAAAAAGAGGCGTCTCGCCAGATGGTTCAACGCCTCCATAAATATTAGACTTCTGTATTTATCCTTCGATCTGAATCAGTTTCTTTTCCGGTACCTCCGGTGTTTTTTCTTTCGGAAGCTCCAGATGCAGGACACCATGTTCGAACTTCGCATGTACATCTTC
>ONIF01000332.1 GCA_900317795.1 uncultured Eubacteriales bacterium
GAGCAGGCGGAAAGGCATATTGCCATTAAGATGGATAAAACTGACAAAGATTTTTTCATAGAAATTCTCCTTTAAAATATGGTGTCAATGACATTAAGACCAAGCATATCAGCGGTTTTATAGGCAAGTTCCACTTTTTCGTCAAATATCTGATGAGGCTCGTGGCAGTCGGAACCGATTATAACACGGACATTTGTATTTTTCACCATTCTCCAGAAATTGATGTGCGGATAGGGAAAACGCCTGCCGTCGGGATAAAAGTTTTCCTGCCGTCTGTAACCGTTTGCATTGAATTCAAGTACGGCATTATGTTTTTCCGCACACTCGATAATCATTTCACAAGCTTTCGTGCAGTTGCCGTCCCAGCCGAACATATTTAAAAACATTAAATCGGGGTGTGCAACGAACTTGAAAAAACCTGTTTCGATGCCGTCACATACAGATTGGGCGTAATATATGTAGTCAAGCGTACTTTCCGCAAAGTAGATATTTTTTATATCTCCGTTTTCAGCGGTATAGAAATGCTCGCCCAAAATCAGATATTCTATTCCGTATTCCCCGAAAAGCCTTTTATAATAGTCGCTGTATTTGGGAAAATACTCTATTTCAAGCCCCTTGAAAAGCGGAATAGGATATTTTTGCTTGAGCTGTTCAATGGCTGAAATATAGTCGGGCAGTTCCTCAAACGGCATACGGTTCCCAAAATCATGGTCGGGGAAAGGTGCATGGTCGGAAAAGCCGAGTTGGTCAAGATTTTTTTCAATCGCACTTTTCAAATAATCTTCCTCAGTGCCGAAAGCATGACGACACCTTTGACAATGTGTGTGAAAATTTGTTTTCGTTTCAATCATCTCCTTCCGAAATATTTTAGCATATTTTGAAGAAAAATACAATACAAAACTATAAATGAGCAAATTTGAAAAGCCGTACAAGTAAAATGTCACGAAATAAATTTCAAATAATTTCAAGTTTTGTTGCCGCCCTCGTGACCCCTCCGTCATTTCATCACTGGCGTGATAAAATGCCACCTCCCCTTTCAGGGGAGGCGAGCCGAGTTTTGGGCTTACAATCATTTTTTTATGAGTTAGCATTTAAAAATATAAAAGAAATACACCAATAAATTCGCTGTTGCCATTCTTGCCTCCCCTGAAAGGGGAGGTGGCAAAAATTGACAATTTTAATTGTCAATTTTTGACGGAGGGGTCGGGGATTGCATATACTTGTGCAGTGTCACGAAAAATCAGAAATTTGCTCATTTATGGTATAAAACTATTGACAAAACTGTTTTGAATGTATTATAATTGATATTATCAAATAATTACTAACAGGTGATGAAATGGAACTGAGAGATAAAAACGGATTGACCGAAAAAGAGTTTTTGGAGAGGTATCAGCCGAGTGACTATGAAAGACCATCGGTTGCGACGGATATGGTAATCTTTACCGCAAGGGACTGCAAAGAAGATAATTACAGAAAACTGCCCGAAAAGAAACTGCAAATACTTCTCATCAAGCGTGGGGGACACCCGTATATGAATAAATGGGCATTGCCGGGCGGATTTGTAGAGCCTGATGAAACAACCGAACAGGCTGCAAAAAGGGAACTGCTTGAAGAAACGGGAGTGGATAATATTTATTTGGAGCAGTTATATACATTCAGCGAGCCGAAACGTGACCCGAGAATGTGGGTAATGAGCTGTTCATATATGGCACTTGTTGACAGCGAAAAAATAAATGTATCGGCAGGAGATGACGCAAAAAGTGCAGAGTGGTTTAACGTCAGTCTGAAAAAGGAAAAGACGGAGGTTAATGAAAAAAGTGACGGCTTTGTGAGTGTAACGGATTATGTGCTTGAACTTGAAAAGGAAGATGAAGTTTTGAGTGCAAAAATAAGGCTTACCAAGACAAGAACAAACAGCGGTCTGGACAGTCATTATGATATAGTCGAGAATGACGGGCTTGCATTTGACCATGCAAAAATAATTACATTTGCGGTACTGAGATTGAGGGGAAAAGTCACTTACACGGATATTGCATTGAATTTAGTGCCTGAGTACTTTACATTGACGGAGTTACAGCAGGTATATGAAATCATACTTGACAGGGAATTGCTGAAAGCACCTTTCAGAAGAAAGTACGGCATTCTTGCACGGCAGACAGATGACTATTCCAAAGATGCGGGACACCGCCCGTCAAAGCTTTTCAGAAAAAAATGGCTTAGAGAGTGAGGAAAAATATATATGAGAGTGCTTGTAGTGGAAGATGAAATAGGTCTTGCGGAGGCAGTAGGGGCTATACTGAGAAAAGAAAAGTATATAGTGGATATTGCCAATAACGGAAAAACAGGGCTTGAATATGCCCTTACAGGCGAGTATGACTGTATATTGCTGGATATAATGCTTCCGGGAATGAACGGGCTTGACGTGCTGACATATCTCAGGGTGCGTGAAATAGAAACGCCTGTTTTATTATTAACGGCAAAGTCTGAAATTGACGATAAAATAAAGGGGCTTGACTGTGGGGCAGACGACTATTTGACAAAACCGTTTTCAATGGGGGAACTGCTTGCAAGAATACGTGCAATGACCAGAAGAAAAGGCATTCCTGTTGACATCAATCCAAAATACGGAGATATTACGCTTGACTTAAAAAAAGGCGAGATAATATGCGGAACCTTGACTTAAAAAAAGGCGAGATAATATGCGGAACAGGTTCGGTTGTGCTTGGAAGAAAGGAATTTCAAATGATGGAACTGCTGATTTCAAAGGCAGGGCAGATTGTCACAAAAGAGGATTTTGTCAAAAAAATATGGGGTGACGGTGACGACAGCGAATATAACAATGTAGAAGTGTATATCTCATTTTTGAGAAAGAAATTACAGCTTCTGCATTCATGCGTGCAGATAAAGACAAAAAGAAGTATCGGATATTGTCTGGACGGTGGAATGCCGTGATAAAGAAGCTGAGAATAAAAATAACCGTTATTTTGTCGGGAGTGCTTGCATTCGTAATTATAGGAATAATGGTGACAATAAATGTTGTGGCACAAACTAACAATCAAACTCAGATAAATGAAAGACTGCTGAAAATAGCATATAATAATGGAAAAGTACCCCGTGAATACAGAGATACCAATATATATCACGGCAGTGATGAGGGCTATATAGATACCTTTTCGGTGTTTGTAGATGGTGCATACAGGCTGATAGGAATATATTCAGGCAGGAGTGACAGCGAATATACCCAGGAAGATTACATTGAATATGCAAATGAGGCGGTAAATTCCCGTAATGAAAGGGGAGAAATAGGCAATTATGCATATATGATACAACTGAAATCTTACGGGAAAATCATAGTTTTTCTTGACATAAGCCAATATCACCGTACAGATGCGACTTTGTTTTTCACGACACTTTTCATGGGCATAATTGCCATCATACTTTTTACATTGGTGTCATTCGGACTTTCATTCTGGCTTGTAAAGCCCGTTAAAGAGAATTTTGAAAGGCAGAAAAGATTTATTTCCGACGCAAGCCATGAATTGAAAACACCGCTTGCCGTCATAAGTGCCAATACAGATGTGCTGGAAAGCGAGATAGGCGAAAATAAATGGCTTACGTATATCCGTTCGGAGTCGCAGAGAATGAGCGAACTTGTCAATGAACTTCTGACGCTTGCAAGGCTTGACGATAAAAGCGGTCATAAACTCATTATGACGGAGATAAATTTAAGCGATTTGGTATTGATGACGGCACTGCCGTTTGAAAGCACGGTTTTTGAAATGGGCAAAAAATTTGATGTAGATGTACAGCCCGACATAAAATGCAGGGGTGACGAAAGTGCATTAAAGCATATTCTGACGATTTTAATAGATAATGCTGTAAAGTATTCAGCCGAACACGGTGAAATATCCGTTAAGCTGTATAACCAGTCAAATAAACATATCATTGAAGTGTATAACACGGGTGAGGGGATAAAGCCCGAAAATCTGTCAAAAATATTTGAGAGATTTTTCCGACAGGACGAATC